>URAI01000002.1 GCA_900545725.1 uncultured Eubacterium sp. | reverse complement strand
ATTTCCTCATATTTTGCACGACGCAATTCATCAATGACTGCTGCACGCGCTTCTGACAGATCCACCTCTCTGGCTTCTTCTCCGACAAACCAGTCATCATTATCATAATGTTTCTGAATTTCCTCCTCAGTAAAATTCATATCTTCATTTGATTTATCATTCATATATGTTTCCTGAAGATAATTCAGTTCATAATCCTGATACATTTCTGTGGAATATTCTTTCAATCCATAGACAGTCTCACCTTTTTCGATTTTCTCACTTCGTGACTGATTTTCCTGCTCCATACGGTTCAGCATCCCCTCATAGGTCGCATCTTTAATATAGCCTTTGTCTTTTGCGATATCATATACTGCATGCATATATTTCAACTGTTCAACTGTCTGCTGCGCCAGATATTCATATCCGGTTTTTCCATTTTTATAAGTCGTCGTCCAAAGTTCATCTTCTGAAACATCATGCTTCTCCGAACGAAGGGTTACCATCGTGTTGTACTGCACCAGATTCATGCATTGAATGTACTCTTCTTTACTGATCTGAGTCCCGTTAATTGTCAGTGAAAATGCCGTCTTCTGTGCATGTTTCCAACCTCCGACACAGGTTATAGCAATCACTGCTACTGTCAGAACCAGTACGATCAGCCATTGCTTTTTCTTTCCTTTTTTCATGTAAAATACCCCTGTTTTGTGCTACCACCTTCACAGCGTTTCTAATCTTATTGTATCCTTTTCACTCCTTAAAAACTTGGTGTTTTCAACTTTCTTACCGTCTCTTTTTACACAATTCGGAACACAAAAAAATGGAGCACTGCTCCGCAGATATATTATCTGCGTTACAGCGCCCCACTTCTTCACTTTCCGTTATTACAAACCGCTTCAGAAGTTATTATTTCTGAACTTTACCGTTAACAACGTTGTGTGTTCCGCCATTGTAAGAGAAGTCTACTTTACCATTACGGATGTACCACCAGCCATTTTCATTTAATGCCATTCCGGTATAATGATTATCCACATATCCATTACTTACATATTTCCATGTATCAGCATCAAGTATCATTCCGGTATAGCCATATGCTATAGTTCCATCAATGTAATACCAGCTGCCATATTCATTTGCTGCTATTCCGGTATAACCTGTATCAAGTATTCCATTATTAAAATACCACCAGCCATATTCATTTGCTGCCATTCCGGTATAACCCATGTCTAACTCACCGTCATTAAAGTACCACCAGCCGTATTCATTTGCTGCCATTCCGGTATAGCCATAATCCGGATTGTCTTCTACATAATAACGCCACTGACCATCTCCATCCAGCTTCATTCCTGTGAATTTAATGATATCTTCTCCATTGTTATCAGCATCGTTATTGTTATTACTATCATCAACATAACCATCACCGGGAAGCGGACATGCTGTATCAGGCATATCATTATATATCGGAATAAGAAATCTTAAAGCCGTAGATGACTTAACACTATCACTATATGCCCTGCTTGCAGTTACGGATTCCTGTCTCGGAGCGAGAATAAATGTCATATACTGATGGCTATATGGTGTAATCATGTCAAACTTCTCATAATATAATGTATTCTGACCTCTATTGATATAATTAGCACCCAATATCTTAGCTCCACCGACTATTGACTTCATCCTGCTGTTCCATGCTCTGTATGTAGAGGAATCTTCCTTTGAAGCATATATAAGGCCATTTTCAACAGCACTTATTGAACCGCTCTTATATGCACCCTGATTATAATAATTAAACAAACCTTCATAACCGGGATATGTTCCCGATATACTAAGTCCCTGTCCGTTATATCCCTGTTCCTGTATAATTCTTGTTGCAAGGTGGTATGGACTTACCCCCGATATAGCTCCGGCATACATAAGCGCCGATGGATATGTAAACCACTTATCATCAAAATACAGCTCATGTGATGAATTATCCATAAATGAACCTGCAATTACATTCCGTACGCCCTGTTCAGTCTGTATCTTATCACTGTATGCCAGATCTTCAAACATGAAAATATTGGTCTCATTCAGGAAATTTCTAGGGTCTATCGCATATTTTATAAGTGCATTTGAAGCCTGCACCCAGCCGCCACTATCAAATTCAGTATATTCTCCTGTCTCGCTGTCATAAGCCCCCTCTGCCTTAGACTTCCATGATTCCTTTGCATATCCATATATAAGGCTTCTGCCTAATACACTTTCATTGTCTATTATGTCATTCCATTCCCTGTCTATATGCTCTGCTGTAAATATCCAGTCAGGATACATCTTATGAATCTGTCTTAATCCAGTCTTATATGATTCAGGAAATCCCTGCGCTTCCAGTTCAGTCTCAAAGTCTGTATCATCATAATCCCATCCGTTATTATCGTCTGAAGCATTGTCATCTGAACCATTATCACCTGAATTATTATCATCTGATGAACCATTCGTACTAACTGTTACATAATCTGCCGAAACATAACCATATGTATATTCATCATTATAAAAAAATCCTATCTGATACCATTTTGAACTACCGTTGTATACAGTATCCAATATATCAAATGTATCACCCTCATATACTTTTGTAATAATATTATCCATGGTAGCTGTTGAAGCTGATGAACGCACCCTTAGACCACCCTCATCAACCCCTGTAACTGTTCCTGTATATCCGGCTGCCTTAACAATCTGCATTGCATATCCAGTTATATACATTGATGAGCCAACAAGCATAACTGACATAATTCCAGCAACTACTACAGCCGCAATGCCACGGAGTCTGTTTTTTAAAAATATTTTATTAATCTTATTATATGACATCTGTTCTCTTCCTAATGTTTTGCATAGTCTGCTGCATTTATAATTATATGTTGTGCTGTCTAAGCCTTACTAACATTTCTCTCTCCAGTAATCAAGCGTTTCTTTTAATGTCTGGCTTAATAATATCTGTGGCTTCCAGCCTGTACATTCATTAATCTTTCTGATATCCGGTTCAATAATAGGTACATCCACAGGTCTTAATCGGTCCGGATCAATCTTAACTTCTATTGATTTATCTGACATGCTGATTATTGTGTCAAGGATTTCCTGAATTGCAAGTGCGTGTCCTGTTCCAACATTGTAAGTTTCTCCTCTTTTTCCCTCTTTTACAAGAAGTGCATATGCCTTAACAACATCTCTTACATCAGTAAAATCTCTTTTTGCAGTAAGGTTTCCTACATACATAACAGGTTCCTTTATGCCCTTTTCAATCTCTGCTACCTGCTTACAGAAATCTGCCACAACAAACATTGGTGTCTGGTTTGGACCTATATGATTAAATGCCCTTACCATCATTACATCCATACCATACGCATCTGCATATATTTTACCAAGCATATTCTGACATGCCTTAGTTGCAGCATATATATTACCCGGTCTTGAATTATTCTCTTCCGTAATAGGACACTCTCCCTCTCTGATATGTCCATATTCCTCACCAGAACCGATAAGAAGTGTTCTCGGCTTAAAATCAAGGTCTCTTATGGCATCAAGCACATTAACACAGCCCTTTACATTGACATCAATCGTAAGGGACGGATTCTTCCATGAATATGCAACCGATGACTGTGCTGCAAGATGGAATATATAATCAGGTCTTTGTGCATTAAGAACTTCTGATATCTGTTCCTTGTTTAATATATCAAGATTAACTACCTGTGCGATATCTGATACAAGATTTTCTTTTTCTGTCTTAGTTACTGTAACTTCGTATCCTAGATCGTTTACAAGATGTCTTACAAGATATGGGCCTACAAACCCACCTCCACCAATAATTAATGCTTTCATTGTACTTCCTTTCATTTTTAAATATCTGTTTTAGTATTTTACTTATATAAATACATTGCCCTGTTATTCTTATCTACAATTGTGGAAAATGGTATATATTTTCCTCTTCTTTCAACTTCTCCCTCAGTGACCTTGCCATACTTATCTTCATTACTTACTGCGTATATCAAAGTCAGCTCCGACTTATATGTACTTGTCGCTATAGTTTCTTTTTTTTCTGTCATCAGATATACATTCTTATGTGTACTTCGCAGTCCATCCATCTGCCATTTATCATTACCTGTTAATACAGGATATACATCCGCACCCGTAATGAACTTAATAGGAAGTTTAAGTGATAATGACCACTCCTGTGACATCACAACTGCATCATCTGAATTAAATCTGTCAAGAATCTCTTCCATTGTTTCCCAGCTTACAGTTGTCTGATCCTGCTGCTTTGCAATACATGTATCATACGGCTTATAACCTTCACATATCAACAATACACATGCTGCCACAAATACATTCTGTATACATCTGTTTTGCAGCTTACCCTTGCTGAATATATAATTAAGAATATACATTCCAAGTATAACCATTGTAGGTATATGTATAATAACATATCGTGCATAATAATAGTAAAATCCAATATACGGTACAAAGACTATAGAATATGCAAAAACCTCATATAAGAATAATAACACCAATAAAAACGTTTCTTTCTTCTTAGTTACAAGTGATGGCTTGATAATAAGTGCCGCAAGTATAACAGGAATTAAAAATACCCCTGTAGATATAATATAAACAAATACCGATGTAAACTCATACGTGTTATACTTTCTTATTGCCAGAAATACCAGTATACAGCCTATTACTATACTGACTCTTATAAATACATTTAAAAATGTTCCCCTTCTATCTTTATGTCCTTTATGTCTGTCTGCTTCACCCTCTTTTAATCTTATTTTGTTTTTATAATACTTATATATTATTAATGTTGCAATATTTATTATAACAGCTGCAAATACAACTACCGTAACAAACATAACAAGATTTTTATCACTTACAATCTTTAACATATAAAGATTTTTATAATTGCCATATGTATATCCCGATGAAACATTGAGCATACAATGAAATCCCGTATAATATCCAAGAAGCATACATATATTTGCAATAATACACGATTTGTTTTCTGTATAGAAAAACATTATATAATATATAAATACAAATATCGGCATTAAAACATATATCGAAATATGAAAAAACGAATATGTTATTACCGGTAAAACCGACAGCCAGAACCTGCCATGTGTATCATTACTTGTAAAAAGATATATATATTCTATAATCAGCAGTATAAGAAAGGTCTCTGAAAGAGTAGTCTTACATAACCATAAAACAGCCGGTGAAAATTCAAGCAGCACTACTCCGGCAATTATAAACGGCAGTCTGATTTTAAAATTCCTCATTATTATATATGCCATATATAACATACAGAATAGAAAAGCACTTCCTGTATACATCATATTTGCCATTCCAAATATACTTCCCACCAATGCAAGAATTGCACTATATGCATGAATCCCATGAAGTATGCCTGTTGTATCGTTAACTGCTTTATCTGTCTTAAATGTTCCATCCGTCTGTGTCCTGTAATATCCGGTGAGAGTAACATCTATATCCGTTACATATTCAGCTTTTTCAGGTTCTGATATGGTATCATATTCATCAAACGTGAAATAATTATCAAAATCTCCATTTATCATTGCAATAGCTCTCGTCTGATACACACCGGCATCCTGTGCCACTCCAAGATATCCATTCTTATATATTACAAATGGAAGCATTGCCATAAAAATCAGAATCGCACAGATACAATTTCTGTACTCACATGTAATCTTTATTTTTGTCTTATATTTTATAGCAAGAACAGCAGTTATGATAAATTCTATTATAATCACAAATATAAGACTTCTTATTATAGTAAATACATTAAACACAAGCATTATTGACGATGTAATTACATATAACATAAGAAATGCAATAAACGCCTGTACTATAATTGTAACTATGTCCTGTTTTTTATACAAATATGCAACCATAACACATGCAACAAGCAGAGCCAGTAATGTACATATAATAATCATCTATTGTGCAACCTCTTTTCCGGTAACTAACCTGTCTATCTTATAAATACAAAACTCATCATTTTTATTAATTACTCTATATTTTTGATAAATATCAAGATTGTATGAAGAATATTCTACATTATTAGATAATATAAAGTCTGTATTTTTTGTATTAAATGCAGTCTGTGTTATGTAAAATATCTGATTTCCGTTTATTCCTGCCAGCTTTTGTGCATTTTCCAATACTGTAATTTCTTTTTTGTCAGTATCCATATTATCATTTCTTATAATTCTTACATTTCTCACTGCCTTCATTATTCCTGTTAATGCCGGATTGACATCTTTATCTGCCACCACAATATCCGTTCCCTTTATGTCACTCATATATATATCAATATTATTCCATTTATACAATAGATCAGAATCTGACGTATAATTAAAGCCTGCTGACATAACAAACGCCATAAATATATAAGATAATACCATGAGTACATGTGTCAATGCCATTCTGCCATTTTCTCCTGCATTATTTTCTTTATCTTTCTTAAGAATAATAATATCAGTAATACAATATATAATTACTCCTGCAAGCATTCCGGTTATAATAGCAATAACGGCGTATGCATATGTCATTACCCTTATCCCCATTATTCCGCCTGTAAATACCATCCAGGATGCGAGAATGCGGTCAAAGCCATGAACTGCTTCATACACAGCCATATCCTGATTTATAACATTTCCGGTTATATATGAAACTGCAGATACCTGTATATTACCTGTTGTCCCATCAGCAATTCCTGAAGAAAATGCCATGGAATTATTTATAACAAATATTATAACCACTGAAATAACAATAATAAATATTGATACAGCATTACAATGGTATCTTACATCTATATCCTGTAACTCTCCTGCAATATGTCCTGTAAAACATAATGCGATACATGATAATAATATTGAAAATAATGTGCCAAGTATAATACCACTATAAAATAGCGAACCTGTATATTCACTAAATCCAGATATCAAAACATTCATTATAGCCGTATAAACAATAGCATACAGGCCTACTGCCCCCATGCCACAGACAATAAAATCAGCCTTCTTATGTCTGTATCTGCATATCACAGCTGCAATGGCATACATTAATACAATTATCCCTATAAGCACTATCCCCAGATAGAAATAATTACATGATATATCTGCATTTTCATAATTGCTATCATAATAATACCGCCAGCTGTTTCTGTATATACAATATCTCTCATTATATGCCCTGTTTAGTAATAAGGACTCCATATATTCATCCTCAAAGCGGCTGCCTGATGTAATAATATTAAAATTACTACAATCTTTAAGTTCATTATCCTCAGGAATAAAAAATCTTCTTTCATCCGCCTCCATGTTACCTGTCTCTGGAATTATGTAACCCATAGTCATACATTTTACAGGTATATATAACTCATCGAGCATATCTTTATCTATAACATAAGCACTTGTTTCATTTGATATTCTGTCTATCTGATTAAGCTCATTCCATGATACGGCAACATCCTTTGCACCAAATAATATGATTATGCCGGCAACTGATACTGCTGTTATACACATGCTTACTAATGTATTAATATTAAAACATTTGTTAATATGTCTTAATCCTGCCACAGCCTGTTTTTTTTCTAATATAAGCTCACCTATAATATATACAGAATAAATTGCAAGTGCCAGAAGATATACATATGTATAATCCGTAGCTTCATACCCAAATAATGCACCTATAAGTGCCATAACAGATGCAAGCCCTGTATCAGCATCCTTCTGTTTCTGTTCTAAAGGTTCAAGTATCTGTTTTACATTTTCTAACTCATCCGGACTGTATATATTCTGGTAATATTCATCATCCGTAAGACCATAAATATAGTATTCATCCTTGAACTTCATAGCCTTGCCCTGAACAGCACCTGCTTTATCAGAAGCACCATAATACCCGCTTTTTATAACAAAAAAGGATACTATTGCAAGAATTACAATCATCATTACAGGTATTATATTTTTCTTTATGGAAAAACTATATGTAATACGTCTTTTCATAAATATCAGCACAACCATTATAATGAGTGCAATCATTGCTGATGCAAGCAGGCTTCTTTCAATAGTATATTTTTTTATTATATATAGTACTTTTGATATAACTGCATATACAGCAGTATCAGCAGCTAAAGCAGACACTGCTATATACACTGCATCCTGTTTGTTAAAGATAAGTGCCACAACTCCCATGGTAAGCAAGACCAGCAGTATCAATAATATAAGAACAAACACCCGTATTCCTCCATATCAGCCTAATCATATATAAAATGGCAACTTATATTACTAAGCTGCCATTTTTTCATTCTATAATTTTATCCTGTGAATCATATCATTCAATTAATATGCCTAAGATGAATCGGCCATATTATAAAATACCTATACTGAATATAGAATTATCTGCTGTTCAGGAATCTATATTAGTATGTTTTTTCTCAATCCGGCTGTATCATCAAAACAATTATATTAGATATTAGCTGCCTTTATTTCTTTTTCTACGATTGCTAAATCGTTCTTTACCATTCTTTCAACTAATTCCTGGAATGATATTTCTCTTTCCCATCCAAGTTCCTTTTCTGCCTTTGCAGGATTTCCAATAAGAAGTTCTACTTCTGCCGGTCTGAAGAAATCAGGGTTGACCTTAAGAACTACCTTGCCTGTCTTCTTATCCTTTGCTATCTCATTAACGCCTTCGCCTTCAAATTCAACTTCAATTCCTGCTGCTGCAAATGCTGTCTGTGCAAATTCTCTTACTGTTCTTGTCTCGTTTGTTGCGATTACATAATCATCAGGCTTATCCTGCTGTAATAATAACCACATGGCTCTTACATAATCCTTTGAATGTCCCCAGTCACGCTTTGCATCTAAGTTACCAAGTTCTACATGGTCCTGTACTCCAAGCTTGATTCTTGCTACTGCATTAGTAATCTTTCTTGTTACGAACTCAAGTCCTCTTCTCTCACTTTCATGGTTGAAAAGAATACCTGAACATGCATACATGTCATAGCTTTCTCTGTAATTCTTAGTAATCCAGTGTCCGTAAAGCTTAGCTACACCATATGGGCTTCTTGGGTAGAATGGTGTATCCTCTGTCTGTGGAATTGCCTGTACCTTACCAAACATCTCTGATGTTGATGCCTGATAGAATCTGCACTCTGGCTTAACAGTTCTTATAGCTTCAAGCATGTTAGTTACACCGATAGCATCAATATCTGCTGTTGTACATGGTGTATCCCATGATGTTGCAACAAATGACTGTGCTGCAAGATTATATACTTCATCAGCCTGTGATATTCTCATTGCTGTTATAAGTGAAACAATATCCTGCATATCTGCATATATGAACTTAATCTTGTCCTTGATATGGTCAACATTCCCATAGTCAACCACGCTCTTTCTTCTCATAAGACCATATACGTTATATCCCTTCTCAAGAAGAAGCTCTGCCAAATATGATCCATCCTGTCCTGTGATACCTGTAATTAATGCATTTTTCATTTTAATTCTCCTAATCTAAATAATTAATATAATCTATTATAAATATTGGTTCTTTCCAGTCTCACGAAGCTTTGCAAGCACTTTCTTAATCTCACCGGCATTCTCTTTTGTTGAAATAAGTGTCGCATCTTTTGTATCAACAACGACCATATCCCTAAGACCAACTGTAGCAATAAGCTTATCAGCGCCTTCTATAACACAATTCTTTGTATTGACTGTTACTACATTACCATTGACAACATTATTATCATCATCTGTCTTTTTAATTCTTCCGACAGCAAGCCATGAACCAATATCATCCCAGCCAAAATTACCCGGTATAATATAGATATTATCAGCTTTTTCCATTATGGCATAATCAACTGATTCTGCTTCAAGATTCATAAATTCCTTATTAAGTACTGTCTCTTCATCTGCTGTGCCTACAGATTCTTTAATCTTCATAAGCGCAGCATAGCTTTCAGGAAGAAGCTTCTTAAAGTTATTAAGAATTGTAGATACCTTCCATACAAACATTCCGCTGTTCCACAGATAATGTCCGTCTGCAAGATATTCCTTTGCAACTTCAAGTACCGGCTTTTCAACGAACTTTTCTACTGCATATGCACTTCCCTCTTTTGTATTCTGGTCATACTTGATATATCCATAACCAGTTTCAGGATAGTTCGGTGTAATACCTATTGTTACAAGGTTCTCACCCTTTTCAGCGACCTCACAGGCTTGTGTAAATGTCTCTGTAAATATCTCATTATTCTTAATAAGATGGTCTGATGCAAGCACGATCATTGTAGCATCGTCGTACTTCTTAGCCACATGGGCAGCTCCAAGTCCTATACAAGGTGCTGTATTTCTTCCAACCGGTTCACAGAGGATATTCTCCTCAGGAATACCAGGAAGCTGCTGTTTTACGAGCTCTTTATAATTCTTATTAGTAGCTATATATACATCTTCAATATTAACTAATGGGCTTATTCTTTCAACTGTAAGCTGAATCATTGTCTTACCATCATCTGTTAATGATAAAAACTGCTTAGGAAGTGATACACGGCTTCTTGGCCAGAATCTTTCACCCTTGCCACCTGCCATAATTAATGCTGTTCTTTTCATCTTAATCCTCCATATTCGGCTGTAACTCTCAGCCTGCTGCAACGGACAGAGCTTAACTGTCCTAATCCAAAATATCACGGCAGTTAATCTCTGCCTTAATGAAAATCCACAGATTTCCACTCATAGAACAGATTATACATTTATTGCTATTCTTTGTCAATCTGTTGGAAAACATGAAGTTATAAAACAAAAAGCTATTAATGAATACAGCTTAACCAGTACTAAAATTTAATAAAGCTTAAGCATCCGTTTTCACTGACATAAGGTGCAGAGCCTGTTATATCACTAAGTTCCTGTTCAAGTGCTTTCCATTCAGTTTCAACATAAGCCGTTCTGTCTATATAAATACCTGCAAAACCTGTCTTTTTAAGTTCGTCTGCCATATCAGGATAATCCATTTTTGAAACGGACTCATTCCATTCATCGCCTTGTCTTCCCTTTACCGAACCATAGCTGAAGCGCAGCTTGTCAGAATGGATAAATCCGACAAATAACTGATAATCCCCCATGTTATTAACTGATTCGCCCTCCGGATATTTATGATACGGAAGCTGATATATCATCGCCCCCTCTTCAACCATTGACTCTATTCCTGATACAAACTTATCATCTGATGTATAACTTGCATAATTGCCCTCATAGTCAGGTACATATCCTTCCGGAAATGCCTCAAATGCCGAACCAATCATAATCACACAGCCTGCCGCCGTAATAACATATCTTCTTGTCTTATACTTTGCCTGTGCATAATACTTCTTATACAGTGAATCAAGTAGTACTGCAAATGCAACAATACATACATATTCAATCACAATTGATATTCTTGTATAAGCTCTTAATTTATCTGATATTACAAATGCAAATATTGTTCCAAAACCACCTATTGTGCCCAGAAGCACAAGCATAATATTCATTTCTGACAGGAATGCTAATCTTTTCTTTACAACTGTATCCCTTCTTACGAAAAATACAAACATAAGAATTATAAAACCGATTATCGCTGTTATTCCTATATATGATGTTACATTTTCATTAATAAGCGGCGAATTGACAAGGTATTCATTTCTTACCGCTTCAAGAATATGTATTCCATGCGAATTAGCCGGCAGGAATAGCTGTATAATCTTAAGACCGTATAATTCATTTTCAGCAAAACCGCCGCGCACGACTGCCGCACTGTTAGAGCCATTAGTAATTGAATATATAACTCCGGGAAGAATTGATAATACCACGAATATACATATACCTGCGATTGCTGTAACCGACCTTAATATACACTTTACATCCTTATCTTTCATAAATCTTGAAAGTGCAGTCACAACAAGCATAAAACATGTAAAAAACGGATAATATGCAATACCGTTGTTAGCTATAAGAATTATGGCTATAATAGCAGCATAATTTTTCTTAACCTTAAAGAAATTCTTATCTATTCTTAATACATCATCTCTTTCAAATATCCAGAAGCATAAAAGAAGTGATAATGGAATAAAATAACATTCCGTAAGTACAATGTGTCCTGTTCCTCTCATAAACATATATGGTGACACACCAAATACTGCTGAGGCTAAAGATGATATCCAGTAAGTTATATCTAACTGTCTCATTACATAATATGAAACCAGACCTGCCATAAAAAATATTGATAAAAGCAAAAGATTAACCGCTGCCGCTGCATCTGATGTTATCATAACAAATATCTTAAGTATAACAGTTTCTGTGTTATGCATCATATTAGATGTGAAGTCATAAAATGTTGTTCCGTATGGTGCTCCAAGTCTGTCATTTGATAATACCCAGTTCTGACTCTCTAACATCTTTGCCTGCATAAGCACACTTATCTCATCACCGCCCGCATATGCCATAGGCACGTTAATGTCAAGATTCCACAGCTTATAGCCCCATATCAGCACAAGTCCTATAATAATACACATAGCTCCTACGCCTGCATATTCTCTCCATTGCCTTTTAAAATGGTCTTTTATCTTTTCCATATACTCCTCTATTCCTAATCATTACTATTAATCCGCATTTCTGCTACAGTCCGTTTGCGAAACTGCGAAGCTTAGCACCTCATGGATAATAACCTCTGATATTATTTATCACCGACACTGTCAATAACTTTATCGAACTTCTTCATAATATCGTCCCACTGGAAATAATCTTCTACATATTTTCTGGCATTTTTACACATAACCTCGTATTCTGCCTCATGTGTAAGCATATAATTTAAGCAGCCCTCAAATTCAAAATAATTTTTATAAAATAATCCACCATTACTCTTTGTACAATGTCCTCTTAATACATCACATATTCCATTTACAACTACAGGCTTTGAAAGCGTCATCGCCTCAAGTACTGATATTGACAGACTTTCAAACTTTGATGGAAGTATAAGTGCCTTAGAGCCTTTAATTCCATTGAACTTATCTTCTTCACTTACAAAACCAAGACTTATAATATCCTTGTGGTCAGGAATTGCACATACCGGTTTTCCCATAAGCACAAGCTTTACATCATTTTTATTACGCTTCTTATATTCCATAAAATAATTAAAAAGTCTTGGACAGTCCTTGCCCTCATCAATTCTTCCAACATATATAAAATAATTATCTATGTTATATTTGCTCTTAAAGGCCTGCGCATCCGGCTTTTCAGGAACATCAACACCAACGCCCATAACCTCATATGGAATGTCCTCGTTGTGGAATATACTGTGAACCAGCTCTTTTTCCTCATCTGTTAAGAATACATATGCCTTTGGAGATTTAAACATCTCTCTGTACATCTTAAAATGTATAAACGGCTCCTGATGTGCTGTCGGTATAAATATGACTTTATCCTTTACTCTTGGCATACTCTTCACCGCAGGATAATACAGGTAGGTTACAATAATTACCGCATCATATTCATCCTGATGTTCATCTATATAATCAACAAGATCCGGACAATATGGTCCCATCTGTTCAATCCATTCATCTGATAATTCTTTATCTGCCTCAGGATTTCTAAGCATTTCCGAATCAAGTGCTGAGAATATTCTTTGCACTCTCTCATGGTGTGTCTTAAATCTTCTTACCGTAACACCGTTTATTGTTTCTACGCCCTCTTTATAATGGTTCGCCCAGTTGACATATTCTATTGCACACGATGTAAGAACTTCAACTTCATATTTAGCTGCGAGTCTTTCCGCAATCTGTCTTGAATATAATTCAGAGCCGCCATTTACCTCAAGACCATATCTCTGGTTAATTATTGCTATCTTTTTCACCTGTAACTCCTTTCCGGTTTTGTGGCTGTCTTAAAGACATAATATTAATAATTTGCAAAATATGCTTCAAAACGGTCATTTATAAAATGATACCAGTATTATGTTCACACTAATCTTCAATTTCCAGAAATCTTAAAAGCTTTTCAATTATAATATCCCATCTGAAATTATCAAGCACGAACTTTCTTCCGTTAAGTCCCATCTGCTTTGCAGTCTCAGGATTATCCATTATATAATTGACACAGCCCTCAAATTCAAAATAATTCTCAAAGAATAATCCGCCCTGTGATTCCTGTGCAAAGTTTTTCGTAACTTTACATGCAGAATTGACCAGTACCGGTCTTTCACAAAGCCAGCTCTCCATTATTACAATTGAAAAACTCTCATTCTTAGACGGCTGACATAAAAGCTCTGCTCCGGCACATGCATCATACTTATCCTGAATATCTACAAAACCAAGGTCTGTTACATCTTTCTTAATCTCATCCGGAATCTCAACCTCTCCACCGCCTATAAGTATAAGCTTTAAGTCAGAATGTTTTTTGTTTCTCTTTTTAAATTCGTTAAAATATTTTATTAAAGTATTAATGTTTTTGGCTGAATCCTTACGTCCGGCATAGATTATATATGGTGAGTCTATGTTATATTTCTTTCTGAAACGGTCAGCATCATATTCAAAATCGGTTTCTACGCCTTCTCCTAAATTCTCCTGCTTTACTGTTCTTAAATCATATATGCAGTTGGCAAGCTCCATTTCCGGTTTTGCATGGAAAATAATTCCTCCGAGATCCTTATAAAGGTCCTTAAACATCCTGAAATAAGCGTAACTTTCATCATGCAGACATGGAATTAATACAGACTTAAAAGGGCACGCCATAATACCGTAATAAGTTGTTGCAAACATATATGGTATATATACATATCTGTGATATTCTTCGCTGTGTTCATATATATATTCATAAAGATCCTGACTGTTAATCATCTCATCCATGAATATATGTTCTTCCATGCCAGTAATATTGATATCATTCATAAGCTTATAATTAACCTTATGAAATTCCTCCATATTACCTTTTCTGACCTTAAATCTTCTTACAGGAATATCATCAATAATCTCTACTCCCTCTTTGAAATAATTCTCTGTCCAGTCCGCACTAAATTCCTTAACACAAGTTGTAAGAATCTCTACCGGAACATTTTTTTCATGTAAATGCTTTACAATTCCTCTCAATTCCTGCTCTGCTCCACCTGGAATATCTTTATAATACCACGGAATTACAAAACCAATTTTCTTCATTTCCAACTCCAATTCCTGCGTTTATTTTGTTCTGTTAATAAATGCATTAAGATAATTCTTAAACATCGCTGCTATACTGTCATACTCAAAATCTTTAAGACGTTTTCTTTCACCTTCAATCATCTGCTGTCTTAAATTCTTATCTCTTACCACTCTGTCTATACAGCCTGCAACAAATACAGGATCCTTATCCTCAAGCAGTATTCCACTGCCATTTAACGTTCCCGGAATAGCTGTTGAATCATACGCTATAACCGGAACATCAAACATCATAGCCTCAACAAGCGGCACACAGAAACCCTCATGCTCACTCATACAAAGAAAAACATCTGCTGATTTATAATATCCTAATATATAATTAAACTTCGTATGTCCTGTAAATGTAACATCTCTTATTGCAAGACGTCTGATATATTTTATAAGTCTCTGGTAATATATATCCTCCGGCTTATATGAGCCTGCAAGAATAAGCTTTGCATCAGGATTATACAGCTTCTTATAATAATAAAACGCTGCAATCACATCCTCCTGCTTCTTATTAGGTGCTATTCTTCCCGTAAACATAATGTTAGTATATCCACTACATTCTTTTAATGCCCATTTATTAGGCTTCTTCTTGTAATCCTTCATAGGAATTACAATTGGAAGCACATCAATAGGACACGTATATCCCATATCTATAAGATTCTGTCTGTTAAATTCTGAATCTGCAAGACAATAATCTACTTTATCTTTAAGGAAAGCTGCTCCTTCAAGTCCCCATTTATTAATCCCTTTAATATACTGGTTATTTCCCTCAAAAAATTCAGGCGGTGTAATATTATGATACACAACAATCTTTCTGCATTTATAATCTGCAAAATCAAAGCTTAACTGGCTTCCTGTTGACAAATGATATATAGCTATATCATCCTTACTTAATTCACCAATCTCTTCAACCGGAAGTGCTATTTTACTGTCATATGGTGAAACAACACTTTCTGCATATATTCTCGTTGTATATCCCATACTTTTTATGACATCCTGCAATGCAAGTGTATCATTACTTACCGCATCTCCAAATGCTATGGTCGATATAAGCTGGATAACTCTCATATAATCCTCATTTCTATCTTATATAAACTGTAAAAAAACAGCTTATTATATATCTTTCTTTGCTGTCTTTTCAAGTTCATCTATCTTTTCTTTTAATTCTTTAATCTGTTCATTCTGTTCATCAATATAACAGTTCATCTGGTTCATCATCCGTACCAGTGAAGCATTAAAGCCGTCCTGTGCAAGAACAATAGGTTCAACAAAGAAATATACAAGTCTTCTTATTACTTTCTTAAAAAATACAGATACCTTACCGCCCTGTAATGGTCTGTAAGCCTGTACATTCCACTCATGGTTGATATTAAAGATTTCTTCGTTAAATTTTACTTTATCAAACTTAGTTACCTGACCTGTTCCAACATCAACAATAACATCATCAAAACTTAACATATCATTCGTATAACCTTTTTCCTGAATGTCATTTCTGATTTCTTTCATAATCTCATTTACATTAACTGTCACTGATTCTGCCATTACAAATTACAACTGCATATTTATGGTTATGCAGCCACTCCTTTCTATAATAAATTCTACATGTTATCTATGTCCTTTATCTGATTTGTATTAAAATAATATGATATGCAAATCAAAAGTTATCCTGCCCTCATATATAATTAGAAGTTAGCATAAATAAAGCCCTGTGTATCTCCTGTATATCCCCATATAAGTATAGCTGCTATAAATGCATAATATATCAGCCATCTTACAGCTATAGGTTTTGCCGCTATGCTTTCTCTTATGCTTATATGCTTTTCCTTAAGAATACTTATAATAAATACAACTATACATCCGGCAATTACTATAATATAATCCCTAAGCTGCATACCCATTGTAAACAGGCTTCCATCTGTAAGCTGGCTTGTACTAAGTCCGGCAATGGAATATTTCATCATAACAAGAGCGCTTCTAAGTCCTGTTGCCATATCAAAATACCAGCCGATATTTACAAGGATAAATGTTCTTATTATCTGAAATACCATCCATGGTCTGCCATGTGGATTAATATGACACCTTTCAATTCCCTTGTGATAAAGCGGTTCACAAAGATTACTGAATGCAATAATAAAACCATTGTAAAGGCCATACATGATATATTTCCATGCCGCACCATGCCATATACCTACTATAAAGAATATAAGTATGTTAGAAAAACATACAGGAAGTGTCTTTCCAAAAGTATTGCCAAAATGCTTTTTAGACCATTTACCAAACTTATGCATTGCTGATGATAAAGACAATGGATAGAATATGTAATCCTTCATCCATGTACCAAGTGTGATATGCCATCTTCTCCAGAACTCACCTATTGATTTAGAAAAATATGGCTGTCTGAAGTTCTCATCCATCGTAATTCCAAGCATCTGTGCAACACCAACTACAATATCAATACCACCCGAAAAATCCATATATAACTGTACTGAATACATAAGCACTGCCATTATATAATGAAAACCCGTATACATTTCAAAGTTATTAAATACATTATTAACAAGTGGTGCCGTCCTGTCTGCAAGTATTACCTTCTTTGCAATACCCCAGCCGATTCTCTGGAGTCCGAACTGTACTGTCTTTAAATCAAAACTGTGTCCTTCATAGAACTGATGACCCAGCTTATCAAATCTTCCAATAGGTCCTTGCAGTAATTGTGGGAAGAACGATACAAATAATGCAAACTTAAATATATTGTTCTCACTTCTATACTTTCCCTGATATACATCAATAACATAAGATACTGACTGGAAGGTATAGAATGATATACCAATAGGAAGTGCAATATCAAGAAAGCTTATTGTCTTAGAAGAACCTGTAAGACTTAATATAGCATTGACATTTTCAATTGCAAAATTGCAGTATTTTACTGCTGCAAGCACTCCGAAGGCAATCACTATAATAAGTGCTGCAATTCTTCTTTTTTTCTTCTTTACTGCTGCTTTGTACTCTTTCTTTTCATCCCTTGACATATCCTTTTTATGCTCTGAAAGATATGCTTCGCTTTCTGTATTAACCTTATCGAGCCATCTTCCGCCTGCATATACAACAATCGTTGTAAATACCATAAACAGAGACGTCTTTATGCTGAATGTAAAATAATATGCATAACTCATTATAAGAAGCCATGCCCATTGGATCTTTTTAGGTAATGCATAATATACAATTATTCCCACTAACAGGAATAAAAAGAACATTACTGTTGTAAATGACATATTTTCCTCCTACCCGGTCTTTGACTACTTATCATTTGTAAGACCTGTCATATTGTCTCCAAAAGCCTTATACATCTCATCAAATGAGCTGTAAAAATACTTACTCATATCAACTGTTCCATGTTCATGATCATATAATACCTGTGCAAGAACTTCTGAATACTTTTCTCCAAGCTCCCCACCCATATGGCCTTCATAATCACCGAAATCCACATCAAATCGTGGGAGTACATCCAGTCTTGCTTTGTTGAAATTATAATATGTCACATCATATTTATTAAATAATTCCTGCATCTTATTATCAACCACATCCATGTTTAGAATTTTCATGGCTGATGGAGCAATTGGAGATGTGACACATATAAGCTCTATATTATTATCCTTACAATAATTGTATATTTTGTCAAACTCATCTGTTATAAGTCCTGATATATCATCAAATGCCACATCTGACCATGTATTGACATAATCTAAGCCACCCGGAAGCTCTCCATTCGTTACTCTGCTAAAGAAGCCCTTACCTACATACGGTCCGTTTGCATCTGCTACGTCCAGATTATATATATTATTGTCTTTATAGTCCTGTGAGTTTTTATGTCTGATATTGGTTGTTAAACCTGTCGGTGAACATAGATAAGAAAGACGCTTTGTAAATGCATACCTTACATCAAGATTATCCATATTGTCAAAAAGATACTGCCATTTAACCGGAGATGTCCAGCTTAACTGTGAGTATATAAACGATTCATTAGAATAGCCTTCCCTTTGAGGTTCAAACCAGTACTGGTAATCAATATCCAGAATAACCTTTTTAATATTATTATTTCTTGCACTTTCCTTTAAAAGATAATAAGAATCCTTAATAATCTCTCCGGGAATCGCCATGCTAAGAGAGTTAGTTCCAAGCTTATCATCAAATTTCTGTGGATCTATGGCACTTCTTGCATGTGATGCACCAAGTACAATAGTATCATAATTTCCCTTAGGATTATCTACTTCATGTATAATATACCGTACATATCCGACCTGTCCGAAGCCATAATCAAATGCTGCCACAATAAGGACAATTCCCAGACAGAATACTATACATTTTAAAAGTGACTTATACTTATTCATTAATCCAACCATGCCTTTCAAATATTTTCACCAACTGTTTTGCTGTAATTGCGGTGGCAGTCCGCCACAAAATTACTCTTTATAAATAGCTGCCGCTTTCTAATAGTCTTTAAGTATGCTATATAACTGCCCTGCAGATTTTTCCCAGCTATACTTTTCAAGCACTTCTTGTGCTGCCGTTACAGGCTGCCTGATAAGCTCATCAAGATTAACATACGGATTATCAGGTGATATATAATATGCTGCACTTCCGAATATCTCTGGCAGGCTTGCCGCATCTGATACTATAACCTGACATCCCGTACTCAGAGCCTCAAGCGGTGGTATTCCAAATCCCTCATAATATGATGGAAATATAAATGCCTTACAATATTTCATAAGTGTCTTTGCAAGCTCATCCGATGCAAATCCTGTATACACGACATTGTTGTATTTGTTAAAATCAACAAATCTGTCTATGTCTTTACCGGCAATCACAAATATATCATCAGGATTAACCTTTGACGCCTCAAGCACCCAGTCAACGTTCTTATTCTTATTAGCCGATGTCAGCGTAAAATAATACTGTCCCTCTTTAATTTTTTCATATCTGTCAAGCAATGCCCTGTCTGTCTTAATACTGTTAAAATGCTGCCATCCGTTACCTATAACATCTATCTTATCCGGTGGCACATTAAGGAGCTCTTCTATACGGCATTTTGAAAACTCTGAAACGGTTATCAGCCTGCCGGTCTTTTTTACTATACGTCTGTACAGCTTTTTAAACCATTCAATCTCACTGCTGTCAAACTCTGTTACTCCCGGATAATATTCCTTTGTTTCCACATAACAGACGTCATGCAGGCATACTATGCCTTTTTTTGCAATTACAGATACTTCATTGCAAAGATTAACCGGAGTCATATTATGTAACCGGGCATATCCTCCAAATACTGCCTGTGTCCACAATCTCTCGTTTTTCTTTGTTATCACCCTGATATTCCTATACTGCGGCAGGCTTTGTGCATTGCCGGGAACCAGTATGGATATATCCAGTCCTTCACATATCTTATCAAGTTCATTTATTATCTGATATGCATATCTGTCAATTCCGGTTTTCATTGAAGCCAGAAAACGCCCATCAATCAGATATTTTCTTTTCTTGCACATGCTTCTATAACCTCATTGAACCTTTTCATAATAATATCCCATGTATAATTATTTCTTACATATTCCATAGCATTGTTTCTTATTGTTCTGCATAAGTCTTCATCACTGCCAATCTCATTTATGACTCTGTTTATCGCAGCCTCAAACTGCCTGTAATCCTCATATGCAATACCGGCACCGCTTCTTTTACAATGTCCTTTTAATACATCACATTTACCATTACATATAACCGGTATTCCAAGTCCTAATGCCTCAAGCACCACGATAGACAGGCTTTCAAACGCCGATGGCATAATAAGTGCCCTGGCTCCTGCCATAACATCATACTTTTCCTGTTCGCTTACAAAACCAAGACTTATTATATTGCTGTTATGCGGTACCCTCATAACTTCCTTGCCGATAAGCACCAGCTTAAGATTATTCTTATTATGTCTTTTGTACTTTTTAAAGTACTTAAACAGCTCCTTACAGCCCTTAGATACATCTATCCTGCCGGCATATACAATATAATCTTCTATGCCATACTTATCCTTTATAAAATCTGCATTCACACTATCCGGAATCTCTATTCCACTTCCACCATAACCGTTATTGTTAATAATATTGCTGTTATTAAACAGCTTCTGTGTAAATTCACATTCTTCATGTGTAAGATAAAATATCCCACGCGGCATGTTAAATATTTCACGAAATGTCTTAAGATATACCGGAGCCTCATCATGTGCCGTCGGAATAAGCACAGCCTTATCCTTAACAGCCGGAAGTCCCTTTACAGTCGTATAATACAGATATGTCATAAAAATAAATACATCATAGTTATCTTTATTATCTTTTATATACTGTATAAGCCCTGGCGAATATGGTCCCTGCTTATCGAACCACTCCTCCTCCATAGCCAAAGTATGCTTTTCATTATCCAGTACTTTTTTACAAATCCTTGAAAATTCCTTTATATTTCTTGGTTTATCTACCGGAAATCTTCTTACCCTGACCTGATTAATAACCTCATAATCTTCTTTATAATAGTCTTCCCATGTTATATAATCAAGAGCTTTTGTCGTAAGGACACTAACATCATATTCTTTATTAAGATGCTCTGCCATCTGCCTTGCAAGAGTCTCAGCTCCTCCATTGACCTCTGCTCCATATCTTTGAACTACAAATGCTACCTTCTTCATTACTCTGTTACTCCGGATTAAATATTAAGCTCCCATGCATGCGGAAGTCTTGATACACCTACATCCGCCACATTAGATACAACCTCAAACTTCATTGCCTGCTTATAATAATCCACCGGATTACCCTCTCCAAATTCAATGGTAATATCACACCAGTACTGTCCCGGTATAAGATTAAGATCTGATATGGTAACCTTAAAATTGCCATCTTTGTCTATATCAAAATTATCCATTCTGTCAATTCTTGTATTAGTTCCATAACACCAGAGTCCGTCATTTCTAAATATACCAAAACCAAATACTGCATCGACAACCTTCTTATCAACATGATAATTAAGGTCAAGAATCATTGTATCACCTGTCTTAAATGTTGACTGTTCATTGCCCTCCTTATCAAGCATCTTAATCTCTGTAAATCGGGCATCTTCACTTCCATATCTTTTACGGTTTTTCTTCTTTTCTTCCTCTTCTCTTGCTTTACGCTCCTGCATTTCACGAATCTGGTTTTCTGTACGTTCTCTTTCAAGACGGTCAATTCTTTCCTGATTCATGTAATTCAGGTACTCCATATGGACATCCTTAGGATTACCCTCCATCTGGATATGTCCTTCCTTTATCCATATAGAACGGTCACATATCTGCTCTATCTGTCCAAGAGAATGTGATACGATAACGATTGTAGTACCCTCTGCCTTTATTTCTCTTAACTTATTAAAACACTTTGCCTGAAAATTAGCATCTCCAACGGCAAGAATCTCATCAATAAGAAGTATATCGGCATCTACATTGATTGCTACAGAGAATGCAAGTCTTGTATACATACCTGATGAATATGTTCTTACAGGATTATCTATAAATTCTTCAAGTTCGGAAAATCTTATAATATCTTCAAGCCTTGCATCAATCTCTTTTTTGGTAAGACCGAATATTGCGGCATTGGTATATATATTTTCCCTGCCTGTCATATCAGGATGAAAGCCCGCACCAAGCTCAATAAGACTTGATACTCTTCCTTTCATCTCAATCTCTCCCTGATTAGGATATATAATCTTTGTAAGCATCTTAAGAGTTGTACTTTTACCACAGCCGTTCTTACCCACAAGACCTATAGCCTCACCTTTCTTAACTGAGAAACTGATATCATCAAGAACCTTTCTGTTCTCGTATTTATTTCTCTTCCAGAACAGCATCTTTTCCTTTAACTCTGTCCCTTTATCAAAATATACTTTGAAGCTTTTAGTTACATGTCTTACTTCAATTGCATTATTTTCATCCAACATAGTGATTTTACCTTTCCGGAATCTAAAACTTTTATTATACGTTATATATTAGAAATTCTCTGCAAAGCCTTTCTGTAACTTTGCAAATAAAAACTCACCAAGTATCACAGCGACAAGTCCTACACCAAGTGCAAGCATTAAAGATGAAAGCTGTGGAACCTGCTTATAATATAATATATCCCTGTATATCTCAATTACAGGTGTAAGCGGATTCATATTAAATATAGGCATAGCCCAGTCCGGCACCATGTCACTTCCATACATAACCGGTGTCATATACTGTAATGCCATGACAAGTATACCTAAAATATACTGGAGATCTCTTAAATATACAGTAAGCGAGGCTACGATAAGTGCCGCCCCAAGGCACAATATGTACTGCACTATCATAACGACCGGAAGACATAATAATGCCATAGGATTAATTCCTCTTCCACTGAATATAAGAACTGCGAATATTACAATAAATGTAAGAAGCATATTAACAAAACCGCTTGTTACGGTTGCTATAGGAAGAACCTCCCTGGGAAAATATATCTTCTTGACCATATCCTTTTCCCTTAATATACTGGTAGAACCGTCCTGTACGCTTGATGCAAAGAACATCCATGGAACAAGTGCCACAAAAAGGAACAGATAATACTGTTCATACCCAGCCCTCATAATTATTGAAAATACTAATGTAAATACTAAAAGCTGCAAAAGAGGATTAATAAATGTCCATAAAAAACCAAGCACCGAGCCTTTATAACGGCCTCTTAAATCTTTCTTTACAAGGCTTGCTATCATTTCCCTGTATTCATATAATTCTTTTATCTGCTTCACTTTTCTTCTCCATTCTTCTTGCTATAAATCTCACTGATTCTGTCTGCTACAATCTTTGCCGAGCGCTCCATACTAAGTCTCTTGCGCACATATTTATACGCATTATCCTTAATTTCCTGATAAAATGCCTTATCCTCATAAAGTCTTTTCATATAACCAGCCGCCTGGTTAATATCGGCATCTGCCCATCTGTAGCCTTTCTTAAACGGTGGAATATCCTCTTTAATCTCTATCATCTTATAATCCACCATGCATGCCACATCACTGTTCATAAATTCAGTATTGGCTGACCAGTTAGTAGCAATAGTTGGTGTTCCCACATACATGGCTTCCGCAAGCACAAGCCCGAAGCCCTCTGCCCTGTGTAATGATACAAATACATCAACACACTTTGTCAGACTGTTGACTTCAATATTAGAAAATGTTCCTGTTATAATGTAGATATTGTCATATCCATCGAAGATTTCCCTGACATATTCTATATCACTTTCACTCTGTTCAAGCTCATTAATCTTAATGACAATACCGACATCTTTATTATCCTTATCAAATGCCTTCTTAAATGCTTCTATTGTACCAATAGGATTCTTCCTTTCCATGATACTTCCACTTGCAAACATCATCAGAAATAAAAACTTATCCTCAGGAAGGTTAAAATACTTTCTGTCATACTTATCATCCGTAGGGGCTGTAACACTGTAAGGAACAGTTGTTACCGGCTTGTCTGTATATTTTCTTAATGTATTTGAAATAAATTCAGCCGGTGTCCATATCTCATCTGCAAGCATAATATTATTAAGCCATTCCTCTGGAAAATCCTCAAGCTCCCAGAGCCAGTAAGCTATATTATACCTGTAATCCCAAAGCTTATTGCCCCTGTCCATGTAACATAATGTAAATTCGCTCGCATTGACATGGATAATATTAATATTATACTCAGCCTGTTCTGTTATCTTATAATCATAAGTATGATTTGTCATACTTCCACCTGGCGGAACATAGAAATTATTAATGGTAAATGGAATATTATCACTATCTATAATATCCGCAATAAGCCTCATGCTCTGTCCAAGTCCGTTATCACCACGTATATTACCGACAAGATTAATGCCATCTTTATATATTGTCCTGTCAAACGGTTCTATGTGTACATTACCAAGATTACTTGTATTTTTCTCAACAATCTTTGCCTTAACCGCACTTAGAAGTCCCGCGGGAACTATCCTTGTAAGTACAGGACGCAGTTTATTAGCTGTATCCAGTACAAATTTAGAAAAGCTCATCTTTATCCTCCATAATTCTGTGAATTAATAAATTGTCTTACAATATTTCCAAGTTTGGCCGGTGAATACCTGTCCACAACTTCTTCATATCTGTCAACATCAACCTCCGTCTTAAAATCGAGCATAGCATGTGCCAGATTATCTATCTGCACATTCTCCGTTGCATTAAGGTCGAACTCATTGACACATGGTCCAATTAACTCATCATAAATATCAAGATTACTTATAAGAATAGGCTTCTTAAACTTCATAGCCTCAATTACAGGCATGCCAAATCCCTCTGCCTTCGATGGAAATACGAAGCATGAACAATCAGCAAATAACTGGTGCTTCTTTTCATGCGTAACATAATCAAGATATTTAATCCCTTCTGTAGTATTCATCGTATTCTCAAGCAGCTGCCTTATATCCTCTTCCTGCATCTTTCCTGCAAGGATAAGAGGCTTAGTCCCGCCTAACTGTCTGTAATGCGGATACGCCTTAAGAAGCAGGTCAACACCTTTTCTCTTCTCCATATTACCTACATATAGCAGATACCCTTTATCAGCTGTAACATACTTTTCCTTATGCGGATTAGCTATTATATATGCATTACAGTTAGCTATATTTTTAGCTTCAGGAAACAGCTTTTCTGTCGTCTTTTTTGTCTGCTCCGAATTATATAAAATCATGTCTGTATTTTTAAGAGTCTTAGCAAGACTATGCCTGAAATACAGACTATACACACGTCCAAAATACTGTACATATTCAATAGGAAACATATCATGTACAGTTATCATCGTCTTAAAACTGCCCCTAAGCGTTATCGGAATAACCGTATTAACTTCCCAGAATATATCAGGCTTTATCTTGTCGAGCTGCTTTTGTATGAATGAAAAATACCCATATACTCCTGCACTTCTATAAGTTGCCCTGCCCTGTGTTCTAACCTCAATGCCCATGTCCTGAAAATATTTTATATACTCACTTTCAGCCACATCTGACAATAGTACAAATTCAAATTCTTTATATTTTATCAGCTCTTTTAGGAAATCATTAAGATACATCCCAACGCCACTCGGTCTGCTGCCAAGCGTTCTTGCATCCACTGCAATCTTCATACTTATCCCCATTCTATACATCAGGTTTATTTATCATTATAATTATTACCTTATTATTGTGTTTAAGACACTTCATATCCCAATTTAAAATATAATTTAGTCCGGCTTTGCTTAATTCTTAAATATCATATATGCAATAAATTAAGCCGCCAGGCTTATTTTTACACATTTGTACACAGTAAGCCTTATTATGGACATTATCATTTATAGTATCAAATACCATAGCTTTTGTCAATTTTAGTTAAACTTCGTTAATTATTTATCAATTTTATCCTTATCTTCATATGCAATATCCTCATATACAATAATCTATCCTTATCCCCATATACCATATATATTTCCTTTACATATACTTTCCTATAAATTATTATATTCATAAATAGTACTTGTACCGCATTGCAAAACTGCAATGCCTGGTGGTAACTATCATTGACAGTAATTAATAAAGCCATCAGCAAAACATTAATTACAATATTTAATTAATGGGATTAATGAAAATAATTAAAAAATACCAATTAGTGACTATATTTTTATTGTAGCAGTTTAGCAGACTGACAGGACAGGAAATGAGGATTACTTTGAATAAAACAATTGATAATACTATTTATTATACATCAGGACAATTTGCCAAAAAAGCACATGTATCAGTGCGTACTATAAGATTCTATGATCAGCAGAACATACTAAAGCCATCTAAATTAGACAAAAACGGCTCAAGATTCTATACAGATAATGACTTTGTAAAACTACAGCAGATACTGCTTTTTAAATATCTTGGTTTTTCACTTGAAGAAATTAAAAGCCTTACAATTACAGACTCTGATAACAGTATGCTTATTAACTCACTAAAACTCCAGCAAAAACTCGTCCGTGATAAGATTGAACAGCTTGAACTCGTATCCGATGCAATAGAACAGACCTCTTGCGCTTTAAAAAGTGATAACTCCATTAACTGGAATGGACTTCTTACACTAATACATCTTACAGGAATGCAAAACAGTCTCAAAACACAATATCTTAATGCCAGTAATATTTCAGCAAGAATCAGTCTGCATCAGATGTATTCTACCGGCAGGCCGGGATGGTTCCAATGGATATATGACAATTGCAGCATCTGCCGCAACATGAATATTCTTGAACTGGGATGTGGAAGCGGAACTTTCTGGACAGTAAACCAGGATAAACTCCCACCGGATATCAATGTAACAATTACAGATATATCCGAGGGTATGATACGTGATGCTAAAAGAAACATTACTAATTCCGGTCTGGCACAGTATAATTTTTCATATAATACAACCGATTGCTGTAACATTCCTTATCCTGATAATTCGTTTGATATTGTAATAGCCAACCACGTATTATTTTATTGTAATCCCGTTACCAAAGCAGTCAATGAAATCCATCGTGTATTAAAATCAGGTGGCAGACTTATATGCAGTACCTATAGCAGCCGCCATATGCAGGAAATAAATCAGCTTGTATCCGATTTTGATTCGAGAATTGTATTGTCCGCCGACAGACTATATACAATATTCGGTCTTGATAACGGCTGTCAGCTGCTAAATGATGACTTTAAGCAGATTGAAAAAAAAATATATAAAGACAGTCTTATTGTTGATAAAGCCGAGCCGCTTATTGAATATATTATGTCCTGCCATGGTAATCAGAACCAATACCTGCTCGACAGATATTCTTCATTTAAAAACTTCGTCAGTGACAGATTGTCCAGACCAATGCACATAACAAAAGAGGCAGGAATATTCGTATGTACCAAATAAACCTGCCTCTGTAATATTAATTTTAATATCATATAATCATTATTATTTAATTATAACTATTCTTTTCAAATGCCATATGTGCAAGCAGCTTAGTAACTGTCCACTTCTTATTAGATGGAGTAAGCACCGCCTTATAATCAGGCTGTATATGTGAATTTCTTAACGATGCAAGGAGTCTGTCCATATGCTTATCCGTAAGTCCACACATAAGAAGCAATGATTCTTCTGTAGTGGGACTTGCCAGCCCTTTCCTGTTGACAGTACCGCCTTTATATAATGGCAGCTTCATTATATCCTCAACCATGCTGACATTCTGTTCACTATCTGCTACTATTACGCCTATTCTCATCTTAGAGCATATATTATATATACTCCTGATATTATCATTATCCATATTAAATAAAATGACTTTTTCCATATTAATTATCAAGGAACCTCATCTTTCCCTTGTCTTTTGAAACCTTCGGCTGTGGCATTACTGCCTTAGGTCTGCTATATGCATTACTAAGTTCATTTGTCATTGTACTCTTGCACTTGTCACAGAATCTTCCTGACTTTATCATAGCTCCGCACTTCTCACAGGCAAGTCCTATTGGTGAATCATCCGAAAAGCAAAGTCTTTCTTCTCTTACCCACTTTTCTATCTGTTTAACACTTACATCACATGCCTCTGATATCTCAGACATCGTTGCTGTACCATTATCATTAATAAATTCTTTAACTTCTATGAACTTATCTTCCATAACCTTAATACAATTAGGACATAAGCCCCTATAAGCACCACCTATATAATTATATAACTTTCCACACATTCTGCAATTTCTAACATCCATAACCGCACACCCTTTCTCTTTCTCTTATAAATGAATGTATCTGATATATTAAAAGCCATGACCTATACATAAACATATAAAATATACCCTTTCTACTCCCCTGTCTTTTAGAACTCTTGCACATTCATCAATAGTAGAACCTGTTGTATATATATCATCAACAACTAATACTCTTTCATATTTTACTATATTTTCATCAATTATAAAAGCATTTTTCAGATTTTTTAATCTTTCTTTGTCATTAAGCTGTTTCATCGGTATAGTTTTCCTACATCTTGTCAGAATATTTGCATCATATGGTATATCTGAATATTCTGACAGGTTTTTTGCCATAAGCTCCGCCTGATTAAAACCTCTTTTTCTATATTTTGAACTATGAAGTGGTACCGGAATAATAATCTGTGGTTTCCATATATCTATGGTTGCTTTACATCTTGTATACATCTCTTCCCCATAAAATACAGCATACTCTCTTTTATTCTTATATTTGTAACGGTATATAGACTGCTTGATTCCATCTGTATACCTGTATACAGCCACACCCTGATTATATATATGACTCCTTTTCATACAGTCATAACAAAATTCTATATTTTCATCATTAATTTCCTTGCCGCACTTAAGACATACGTTTCTGCCTATGTACTTTAACTGTTGTCTGCACGTACCATGTATCTTTTGTCTTTTGCCATGTTCATATCCTAATGGCTTTGCACAGACAGGACATGACGGAGGATATATTCCGTCAATAATTATATTACCTATTCTGGCAGTAAGTTTTTTTATATCATGTCCCTTATATATATTATATTTATCAATACTTTCTGCTATATAATCCCCTCCCATTAAAATAATCAAAGTCCAGAAATAATAATTTTATATTATTCTTTACATTAATCTCCATTTTCTAAAACCCAGCCGCAAAGCTTCTAAAAAATTCCGTCCAGCCGGTTTTATTCTGCTATAAGAATCTTTCTGTTCTGCCATGAAACAAAAAGCCGAATCACTAATCTATATATTTTCTGCTCTTATCTGTCTTATTCTTTCATCAAGTGATGAATACCTTTTCTGTTCGGATTCATTTGATGCCATCTGGTGAAAATAATCTTCCACTCCAACCATGCACACACATTTCTTTGCTCTCGTTACAGCCGTATACAAAAGATTTTTTGTCATAAGCATTCTAGGTCCTGTAAACATCGGTATTATAACCGCTGGATACTCACTTCCCTGTGATTTATGGATTGTAATGGCATATGCAAGTTCTAATTCATCAAGCTGCTTAAATTCATATGATACATATTTTTCATCCTCGAATTTTACAATTATTCTTTCTGCAAATGTGTTAATCTCCTCAATCACACCTGTATCACCATTATAAATTCCAGTACCACTCTCATAGGTTATGCCATATCTGCTCTTCTTCTCCCATTCCATCTGGTAGTTATTCTTTATCTGCATAACCTTATCGCCCTCTCTGAATGTCACATCACCAAATGTCTTTTCCATCTTGGTAACTTCTGCCGGATTGAGAAAATCCTGCATTATACGGTTAAGTCTTTCAACTCCCACTGCTGATTTCCTGCTCGGTGTAAGAATCTGTATATCATTAATATCCGCATTAACATATCCCGGAAGCTTTGATTTGATAAGCGTACACATTGCAGCTATTATCGCATCAGCACTGTCTCTTCTTACAAACAGAAAATCCCTGCTATATTTATTAAGTACAACATGTTCACCCTTATTAATCTTATGTGCATTAATTACAATCTCACTTTCTGCTGCCTGCCTGAATATCTTTTCAAGCTTGACAACCGGTATGCAGCCCGAATTAATTATATCCTTAAGCACATTTCCCGGTCCCACGCTTGGAAGCTGATCCACATCTCCTACAAGAATAAGCTTGGTTCCTATTGCAACCGCCTTAAGAAGAGAATTCATAATATTAATGTCCACCATCGACATCTCATCCACAATTATCACATCCGTCTCGAGCGGATTACTTTCATCTCTTTCAAAACGCATTCCCTGCGAGGCTCTGTCACTGTTATCATCTGATATTCCACCCGATATTTCAAGCATCCTGTGAATTGTCTGGGCCTCATACCCGCTCGTTTCTGTCATTCTCTTGGCTGCTCTTCCCGTCGGTGCAGCAAGACGTATCTCATAGCCTTCCAGCTCAAAATACTTAATAATTGTATTAATTGTCGTCGTCTTTCCCGTTCCCGGTCCACCTGTTATTACCATCAGTCCATTTTCAACCGCTGTCTTTACAGCGGTTTTCTGAATATCGTCAAGCTCTATTTTCGTATTTTTTTCTATTTCAGCAATTCTTTTTTCAAAATATTCTTCGTTCTCGGCCGTATGCACCTCAAGATCAGTTAATCTCTTCGCAACTGAAAGCTCCATATAATAATATATGGCAGCATATACATTCTTAGTGCCATCAGGTGTAATCTTTACAACTAAACGTTTATCTATTACCAGATCCATTATAAATTTCTCAATATCAGGTATATCTATAAGAAGCAGACCTTTAACCCCCAACTCTAATTCCTCCATTGGAAGATATATATGTCCCTGCATTGAAGCCTGCTGTAATATATAAAATATTCCACTCTTAATTCTAAAGTCAGAATCAACTCTTATTCCTACTTTTACAGCAATATCATCTGCTATCTTAAATCCTATGCCATCTATATCGTCTGCCAGTTTATATGGATTCTGCTTAATAATTGTATATATATTCTGTCCATAATGGGAATAAATCTTATTAGCGAGATTCATGTTAATGCCATAATCCTGTAAAAATATCATAGCTTTACGCATATCACGCTTATCGACAAGCTGGGCGGCAATATCCATTGCTTTAGTCATGCTTATGCCTTTAATCTCTGCGAGTCGTTCCGGTTCTTCCTCCATAATCCGGAATGTATCCTCCTTAAAGGTATTGACTATTCTCTCAGCCATTTTTTCTCCGATGCCCTTGATAGCACCGGAACTAAGATAACGCCTTACTGACTTCTCATCGTCAGGCGTCTTAAATTCATATGATTTAATAGAAAACTGCATATCGTATATGGCATGCTGAACAAATTCGCCATTTGCAGTTATAAATTCACCTGCGTTGATGTAGCTTATAGAACCAACGCAGGTAACATGTTCACCTTTATATTTTATATCAAATACTGTATATCCATTATCTTCATTCCTGAATACAATATTCTCAACAAAGCCCTCTACATAATTAACATTCCTGTAATCCAACAATCTGCTCCTTTAGTTATTTTACAGAAGATGACTTATCATCGGTATCCTGAATATTGTAATTACGCTTCATCTGTTCATATAATGTCTTTGCAAGACCTATGCCATTGCCATTAGTATCATCACATAAACTCTCCGTAAGCTTAGTTACCATCTGGCTTCCATAATAGCTGCTCATAGAACTCAGATATGAATCATCTGAATCTGATGATAATCCAAAAAGTGATGAATAATCATCTGCATCCGAACTTCCATCAACGCTTGCCATCTTAACCATAGACTTAACCATCTGTTCAACAAAATATTCTTCAAAATCCTTACATACACTCATAAGCTTATCCGAATCTGCTGTTGAAAGGTCTGAATTATTAAGAGTATTCTCCAAAGAGCTTGTCTTTGAACTGTATGTTGTACTGTCTGTATATAAAGAATTAAGTCCGCTAAGATTATTACTTATAATATCGCTCATTATCGCACACTCCAATCTGGTAAAATTATTCCGTCTCGTTATAAATACTTCTTCCGGATATAATTATCTCTTAAGATTATTGGCCTGCTCCATCATTGTATCTGATGTTGTTATAGCCTTTGAGCATAATTCATAAGCTCTCTGCGCTGTAATAAGATTAACCATCTCTGTAGCGACATTAACATTAGATGCTTCAAGATAATTCTGCTTAAGAACACTCTTCTTTCCAACATCATCTATATCCTCATTCAATGCGATACCTGATGCATCTGTAGCTGTAAGGTACGAATCACCCGTCTTATCAAGACCTGATGGATTAGTAAACTGAAACAAACCAATCTTAACACCTGTAAGCTGTGGATTGTTAGTATCATCAGGATATAAAATGTTACCTGATGAATCAATGGTAAGCTTAGACGGATCATATGCTGCGTCGAATACTATAGGCTGTCCATCTGAACTTAATACCGCATATCCGTCTGCCGTTGATAACATTACCCCTTCTGTACTTACTGCAAAATAAAAGTTACCATTCCTTGTATACAAAGTATCATCTGAACCATCCTCTGCCGGATTAGGATTCTCTACGCCAAAGAAACCATTACCTGAAATTGCAAAATCAGTATTGCTGTCAGATGCATTAAGCGCTCCCTGTGTATACTGTGATGTTATTGCTGATACTCTTGAACCAAGACCAACCTGTGCTGATACAGGCTTTTCTTCGCCATTAGCAGATGTTGTACGTGTCTGTAAATTCTGATAAAGCAGTGACTTAAAAGATGTAACCTCTTCCTTGTAACCCACTGTATTAACATTAGACAGATTATTTGCAATTGTATCAACATTAGTCTGCTGTGCCATCATTCCTGTGGCTGCTGTATATAATGACCTTACCATACTCGTCCTCACTTCCGTTATCGTAATAATTATAATTCTGACATTGGAACCATCTTACCTAACATCTCGTCAATTGTATTCATAACCTTCTGGTTACTTTCAAATTCCCTTGCGATATTAATCATCTCTACCATCTCTGATACAACATTAATATTGGATGCTTCAAGATATCCCTGATTAACAGTAGCTGTAGAATCTTTCTCAGCCGCCCCATCTACTGTTCTGTAAAGATTCTCACCATACTTTTCAAGGTAATTATAATCCTCAAAATCAGTAATTGCAAATGTATCTATGTACTGTCCGTCAGCATATATCTCACCTGTCGGCTGTACTGATAACGAATTAATATCTGTAGGAAGCTGTATCGGGCCACTCTCACCCAGTACATAATCCCCATCCTTTGTAACAAGATATCCATCTGCATTAATCTGAAAATTACCATCTCTTGTATACATAGTAGATTCTTCACCATTCTTATTAGTAAATGATATTGAAAAGAATCCGTCCCCTGCAATGGCAAAATCATACTGTGAGCCGGTATTCTTAAATGACCCCTGCTCCCAGTCAGTATAAGTCTCACCAATCTTAGCGCCAAGTGACAATTCTCCAATATTCTGGTTAAGATGACCCACTGTCAGATCCTTAACCTTAATACCATATACACTGTCAAACGACTGTGTTGTACAGCCCTCTTTCTTATAACCGGTGGTAGTAGAGTTAGCAAGATTGTTAGATACTATATCCATTCTGTGCTGACTGTTTACAAGACCGGTATAAGTTGTATATAACCCCTTTACCATATATTCTCCTTAATTAGTCTTCTCTGTAACCTGCAAGAAATTCAATAAACTTACCTGTACCAATGGCTACGGCTGTCATCGGATCTTCAGCTGTCATTGTATTAATTCCTGTCTTAGATTCAATCAAATCCTCAAGTCCCTGTAACAAACTTCCGCCACCTGTAAGTACGATGCCTCTGTCTGCAATATCAGATGCAAGTTCAGGTGGTGTCTTTTCAAGCACGCTGTGTACAGCCTCAACAATCTGTGAAGTTGCTTCCTTAAGTGCCTCTCCTGTCTCTTCTGATGTAACTTCAACTGTCTTTGGAAGACCTGTTACAAGATTACGTCCTCTTACGTTCATAGTGGCAACCTCAGCTCTTGGATATGCTGAACCTACCTGTATCTTAATCTCTTCGGCTGTTCTTTCACCAATCAGAAGATTGTGCTTTTTTCTCATGTATCTTACAATAGCTTCATCAAAGTCATCACCGGCAATCTTAATAGAAGTACTTACAACTGTACCTCCAAGAGATATAACCGCAATATCTGTAGTTCCACCACCGATATCAACTATCATGTTACCGCATGGTCTTGATATATCAATTCCGGCACCGATTGCCGCTGCAATTGGCTCTTCAATAATAGCAACCTCTCTTGCACCTGCCTGCATAGTTGCATCTTCAACTGCCTTCTTCTCAACCTCTGTAACTCCTGATGGAACACATACACTGATTCTAGGCTTCTTGAATGTTCTCTTGCCTATAGCTTTCTGGATAAAATACTTAAGCATCTTCTCTGTTACCGTATAGTCAGAGATTACGCCCTGTCTTAACGGTCTTACAGCCACGATGTTACCAGGTGTTCTACCAAGCATAAGACGTGCTTCTTCACCAATAGCCTTAATCTTGTTAGTATCTCTGTCAAATGCAACAACTGAAGGCTCCTTAAGTACAACGCCCTTTCCCTTTATATAAACAAGAATACTTGCAGTTCCTAAATCAATTCCTATATCAGTAGATAACATGATATACCCCTTTCTATTCATATAACAGATAATATCCGGTTCATAATTATAATGTAACAATGAAAATACATATTCTCTTTTATAGCAACATAATTATAACTTTCATGCTTATTGATTATCCATTATTCATATTTAATAATTGTCCTCCGTCTAATCCCAGTAATGCATTATACGGTTACATATCATTATATACAAATTAAATTAATTTTAAAAGACCTAAATTAAACTTTTTATAATATTTTACTTATTTTTTACCCACTCCGCTGACCTTTTCATAACATCGGCTCTGCAATCCCCACACATCGTATATCCCAGTCAGGAACTTAACCCCGGCTATGACAATATTGCCCTAGAGAAGAATATGCTTCTCAGGCTTCAATATATGGATTAACAGACAATCAGCTACAATTGCCGGCTTGTACATATCAATGTATATCCCACCGTAATTGTAGCTGATTGCTCTTTAAATATAATATAAATTTTTATGATTATCCATATAAGGAGTTATAACAAAACTTATAACAAAATTATAAATACTTCTTAAGTATCTCTGCCTTATCTGTCTTTTCCCATGGAAGATCAAGATCTGTACGTCCAAAGTGTCCGTATGCTGCTGTCTGCTTGTAAATCGGACGTCTAAGGTCGAGCATCTTAATAATACCTGCCGGTCTTAAATCAAAGTTTTCTCTTATAAGCTCAACAAACTTTTCTTCTGAAAGCCTGCCAGTTCCAAATGTTTCAACCATGATAGATGTAGGATGTGCCACACCGATAGCGTATGAAAGCTGGATTTCACATCTGTCAGCAAGTCCTGCTGCAACAATATTCTTAGCCACATAACGTGCTGCATATGCTGCTGAACGGTCAACCTTAGTACAGTCCTTACCAGAGAAAGCTCCACCGCCATGTCTTGCAACACCACCGTAAGTATCAACTATAATCTTACGTCCTGTAAGACCGCTGTCTCCATTAGGTCCGCCAATAACAAAACGTCCTGTAGGATTAATAAATATCTTAGTATCTGCATCTACCATTGCAGGATCTACAACAGCATCTATTACATATTTCCTGATATCTTCATGAATCTGCTCCTGTGATACCTCTGGTGCATGCTGTGTGGATACAACGATTGCATCAAGCCTTACAGGTTTATTATTCTCATCATATTCAACTGTTACCTGAGTCTTTCCATCCGGTCTTAAATATGCAAGAGTTCCATCTTTTCTTACCTTTGTAAGCTGTCTTGCAAGCTTCTGTGCAAGTGCTGCTGAATATGGCATATATTCTTCTGTTTCGTTAGTCGCATAACCAAACATCATACCCTGATCTCCTGCACCGATATCATCAGGATTTTCATATTCGCCTGTCTTAGCTTCAAGAGCCTTATCAACTCCCATCGCAATATCTGCTGACTGCTTGTCAAGTGCAACCATAACAGCACATGTATTACCATCAAATCCCTTTTCTGAGCTGTCATAACCAATCTCTACTACTGTATCTCTTACAATCTGTGCAATATCGACATTTGCCTTAGTTGTAATCTCTCCCATAACCATTACAAAGCCCGTATTAGTAAGTGTCTCACAGGCAACTCTTGAATATGGATCCTGTGCATATAATGCATCAAGAACTGCATCTGATACCTGATCACATATTTTGTCAGGATGTCCTTCTGTTACCGATTCTGATGTAAATAATCTTTTTTCCATTAAATATTATTCCTCCATTTTTGTATAAGCCTGAAATTGTCCGTAATTTTCAATAGCATACAAGCGCAAATAAAAAAGCCCTCTTTCGAGGACCCGTATCTGTTTTAAGATTCAAATTCCTCTTATTGTTCGACCTGCTTATCATTAATAATTATCTGCTCTAATTATTAACATCACAGGAAAGTCGCTCAGGTTGGCACCTTCCACATATCAGGTATGAGGGGTTGCCGGGCTTCATAGATCCTCTGTATCTCCGCCGCTCTAAATAAGGGACAAACTCAATTTGTATTTACTTTACCGTAGACAATAGTACACAATGTATAGGTGTAAGTCAAGTATGTAAATATAAAAAAAAATATAAATGCTATATTTTATCATTTTAAAGTACTCCTAATATATCCACTGCCCACAGTTTTCTTCTAAAAATACCATGCTTTCTGCTATGGCAGCATTTATTACATGCACAAAACGGCCTGTATTACATGTACAAAAATTGGCAGGCTATAAAATAAATTTACCTTTCAAAGCTGTATTATATGTACAAAAATTGACATTTTATTGTTTTTTTCTTATAATTAAGATATATCTTGTAGTTTTTTATTACAAAATCGTGTATAATTAAAAATATTCAAAAAATAAGGATTGTGAGATTTAAAATGGGGAAAGAATTAAACACTAAAACAACTGAAAAGACAGTATTTATTTTTGATGCAGATGAGGGAATGGTCTTATCAAAGGATGTTACCCTGCCTGACGGACATATGGTAGCTGCCAAGGGTACCGAGCTTAATCTTAATCTTATTACAAGAATTTCCAACTACCATATTCTAGAGATTTCAGTATATGAAGAAGTAAAGCCGAATGAACAGTTACCTACGGATGATGAAAATATTACATATTATAACAAAGTACGACAGACTGAACAATTTAAGGAATTCCATGAATCATATAATAATGACATTGAAACAGTCACATCTCATCTTAACCATCTGGTTTTAAAAAATGAGCCGGTTGACACTACTGAGCTTTTATCATCAACTGCTGACATTCTTAACAAATATGATAATACTCTTCAGATATTTGATATGCTTCACTGCATGAGAGATCTCGATGACCTTACATATGTACATAGTGTTAATGTCGCACTTATCGCCTCTATAATCGGCAAGTGGCTTAATTATTCCGAAGAGGATGTAAAGACTCTTGCATTGTGTGGTCTGCTCCATGACATTGGAAAAATCCTTATCCCTGATGAGATTCTTTCAAAGCCCGACAGACTTACTGACAATGAATTTGCAATTATGAAGAACCATGTCAACTTAGGCTATGCCAAGATTAAAGACGAAGACCTCGATTCAAGGATTAAAGAGGCATGTCTTCTCCACCATGAAAAATGCGATGGAAGCGGATATCCTTTTGGTCTTCCATCTGACCAGATACCTGATTTTACCAAGATTGTAACCATTGCAGATGTATACGATGCCATGACATGTGAACGTGTATATAGGGATTCCATCTGTCCTTTTGAAGTTATAAAAATCATGGAATCAGAGGCCTATACGAAGTATGATCCTAAATTCATACTTCCATTCTTAAGAAATGTTGTAACATCATATATTCATACCAATGTAAAACTTTCCGATGGCAGAATATGTGAAGTTGTTATGATTAACAGAGATAACTTAAGTCTGCCTGTGGTAAAGTGCGGCGAGCAATTCATTGACCTTTCCAAAGAAAAAGGAATTAAGATTGTTGCCGTATTATAATTAATACATATTATATTTTTCCGGAATAAAAGATTATTTAATAAAAAAGTTATTTAATAAAAATATCATTTTACCAAAAGATTATTTCACTATTTTTCTTAATGCATACAGCTAAACCCGGGAGGCTTAAACACTTCGGATATTACATGCAATACAGATTTTACAATTATTCTCCAATGTATGTCTGTATACATATTCTTAGTGTAACAGCCTCCTTTATAATTATCAGACTCTTATTTCAATCTTTTTAGTTTTTCAAAGTGTTTCATATTTTAGTAATTTCAGATTATCCGTTTTGACATTCTATTTCATTTTCATATATTTTTCTTTTGTCGCCTGTCCGCCTCTTATATGTCTTTCCTGCTTATTTTTATCAAGAACCTTCCTTGTCTTTTCTGCAAGAGCAGGATTCAGCCTGCACAGCCTGTTAGTCACATCTTTATGTACGGTGCTTTTACTCACTCCGAACTGCTTTGCCGCCTGACGGACAGTTGATCTGTGGCTTATTATATATTCCGCTGTCTTTACCGCACGTTCTTCAATATATCCTTTCAAATTCTATATTTTCCTTATTGACTGTTTGTATATATTATTCTATTTAAAGGCTTATTATTCTTAATTTTACAGCTGCATATTTCCGGCCATATTATTCTATGTTATCAGCATTGCAGTTTACGGTTAATCCATATAAATATTCTTATATAATTTTATATTTTTTAATTATACACTGGTATTCTTTTTTATATTTGTTATAATGCTTATTATATTTTAATGATTTATTTTTAGGAGGTTTTTTCCATATGGACATTATCGTTGTAGGATGTGGAAAAGTCGGATTTACAATTGTTGAACAGCTAAGCAATGAAGGTCATAATATAGTCGCAATTGATGAAAGACCCGAATGTATTGACAAGGTGAAAGAAGAACTTGATGTCATGGGAATTGCAGGTAACGGCGTAAGCTATCAGGTACTTATGGAGGCCGGCATCGCAACAACTGATCTTCTTATATCAGTAACAGGCTCTGATGAACAGAACCTGTTATGTTGTCTTATTGCCAAAAAAACCGGCAAATGCCAGACCATAGCAAGAGTACGAAATCCTGTATACAGTAAGGAAATAGAATTTTTCAAAAATGAATTTGGACTTGCTATGATTATTAATCCTGAATATGCAACAGCCGACGAGATATCACGTATATTCCAGTTCCCGTCTGCCATTAAGATTGACCCTTTTGCCGGTGGTAAGGTTGAGATGCTGCATTTCAGAATCACTAAAAATTCACGTCTTAATGGCGAACAGGTCAACTCAATCAGAACACATATCAATAAGAATATCCTTATTGCTGCCGTTGACCGTAATGACCATATAATAATTCCTAATGGTGATTTTACATTTCAGGAAAATGATACCGTATCAATCATTGGAAAGCGACGTGAAGCAGTTGATTTCTTTAAAAAGTGCGGACTTATAACCAATCCAATTAAAAGTGCCATGATTGCCGGCGGTGGCAAGATATCTTATTATCTCGCCCGCAACCTTTTAAGGGCAGGTGTTAATGTTACAATAATCGAGATTGACCAGAAACGCTGTGAGGAGCTGGCAGAGCTTCTTCCAAAAGCTACAATTATATGTGGTGATGCAACTGACCAATGTGTTCTTGAACAGGAGGGACTGTTAAAGACACAGGGTTTTGCTGTACTTACCGGACTTGATGAAGAAAATATTCTTGTAACACTGTATGCAAGAAATAATTCTGATGCTAAGATTATTACCAAAATAAACAGAATTAATTTTACATCTGTAATTAATGAGCTTCACCTCGATTGTGTGGTTAATCCGCGTATTATCATGGCTGACCATATTATCAGATATGTACGTTCATCTAAGAAATCTGACGAAAGCAATGTCGAGAATCTATATAAGATGAAAGAAGGAAAGGCGGAAGCTCTTGAATTTATAATAAAGGAACGTTCTGCAATTACCGATATTCCTTTAAAGGAGCTGCAGATTAAGGACAATATTCTTATATGCAGCATTTATAGAAACGGGGAAATCATAATCCCATCAGGACAGGATACAATCCAGGTTGGCGACTCCGTTGTTATCATTGTTGCCAATAAACGTATATCTAATATCAGGGAGATTTTAAGGTCATAATTAATGATAACAGGCGTGAAATTTACGCTTAGAATCTTTATTCAGGCATTTTTATATCAATTTATGAAGCGAGGATAATTATGAATTATTCAATTATAAGTTATATTATCGGCTGTGTTTTAAAATTTGAGGGAGCTTTTTTACTCCTTCCCACAATTGTCAGTCTTATATATAACGAACATTTATTCCAATATTATCTTATAACAGCAATTGCATGTCTTATTCTTGGATTCATATTATGCAGCAGAAAAGAAGAACACCCTAAGCTGTATACAAGAGAAGGTTTTGTAAGTGTTGCGCTAAGCTGGATTGTTCTTAGTGCAGCAGGTGCTGTACCATTTGTACTGACCGGAGACATTCCATCATATATAGATGCGCTATTTGAAACAATATCCGGTTTTACAACGACAGGAGCAAGTATTCTTACCGATGTAGAAGTCATGAGTAACTCAGGCCTGTTCTGGAGAAGCTTTACACACTGGATTGGCGGTATGGGGGTACTTGTATTTATTATGGCACTGCTTCCACTTACCGGAAGTTCAACCATGAACCTTATGAAAGCAGAAAGTCCGGGACCATCCGTTGATAAGCTTGTTCCACACGTAAAGGATACTGCCAAAATTCTCTATGGAATATATCTTGGAATTACAGTTATTGAAGTTATTTTGTTACTTATATTTGGAATGTCACTATTAGATGCACTTACAACTACATTTGGTACTGTCGGTACCGGTGGTTTTGGCATCAAGAATACAAGCATGGGCGGTTATAGTCCGGCATTACAGAATATAGTTACAATATTTATGATATTAAGCGGTGTTAATTATGCTGCTTACTTCTGTATAATTACCAGAAGATTTAAGACTGCCTTTAAGATGGAAGAGGTAAGATGGTATTTCCTTATAATTGGTGCCTCTGCAGCCCTTATAAGCATTAACTCAATTCATATGTTTAATGGAATTGGAGAAACTTTAAGACACGTATTCTTTCAGGTTGGTTCGATTATAACAACTACCGGATTTTCAACCTGTGACTTTGATTTGTGGCCACAATTTTCTAAGACCATACTTATAATACTTATGTTTATCGGTGCATGTGCCGGAAGTACCGGCGGTGGAATTAAGGTATCAAGACTCTTAATAATAGCAAAAACTCTAAAAAAAGAACTTTCATTAGTAATTCATCCACGCGAAATCCGCAAAATCCGTATGGATGGACATCCTATCGCACACGAAGTTGTACGTTCAACTAATGTATTTATCGGCTGTTATTTCTTTATACTATTTCTATCAGTGCTGCTTATCGGTCTTGATGGATATGACTTTACAACTAATTTTACAGCGATTGCGGCAACGCTTAATAACATAGGACCGGGTATGGAGCTTGTAGGTCCGACACAGAACTTTTCTATCTTTTCTAATTTTTCTAAGATAGTTATGATGTTTGATATGCTTGCCGGAAGACTTGAGCTTTTCCCTATTCTTATACTTTTCCATCCGTCATGTTGGAAACGTCATTAATTTATATATGATTTTTAAAATGTGATGGCGACTGTTTCAGATATTTATGAAAGAACCTCCCCATATGGCTTATACTGTCAAAGCCTGTAAGGGATGCCGCTTCCGTAACTGAACAGTCGCTTCTTTTTAACAGGCTGCATGCCTGAATTACACGGTATCTTATAAGATATTCAAACGGTGTCTGATGAAGAATCTTCTTAAAGCAACGGCATACTTCACTCTTGCTTATATGTGCTGCTGCCGCTATCTGTTCAAGGCTTATCTTCTTATCATAATTATTATGTATATATGTTATACACCGTTTTACCCTTTGTATATCCCTTGAATTAAATCTGACTGATACACCGGTATAATCCTCCTGTCTTGTAAGCATACTATTCCATATGTTACAAAGATGCTCTTTTATCTTAAGCTGATATCCTGTGGATTTTTCATCATATAGATATACTATTTTAAATAATAATCTCTTTTCACTTTCAGATAAAAGCTTATAATCTTCTCCCTTTAATACCGGTAAAATACAATTAAGATACACATCCGACAATACATCATTCTCAAGCAATGATGTCTTCCAGATAAATGATATTACACAGCCCTTATTTTTTAATTGCGGCTGCAGCTGATGAAGCACTTTACTGTTAATAAATATCCCCTCTCCTTCTGACAGTACAAGCTCCTTATCTCCTATAAGCATATGAACCTCCCCCTCTGCTACAAGTGTAAACTGAACCTCTTCATGCCAGTGCCATAATATCAGTCCATATTCAAATCTGAAAAAATCATCCTTATATACCACAAATGGAAATCCGTCTGTTCCATGCTGCTTAATCTCCTTAAAATTCTTATCAACTATTGTCTGCTCAAGTCTTATATCAGTATTCTTGTCCATATTCCTATCTCCTCGTATTATTTCAGGATATGCCCGTACACAACTTTCCTTAATTGCAAAATTTATAATAATAATATCATATTTTGGCAATATTGTGCATATTTTTAATAATATTATCGTAGTTTTAGCAATATATAGCTAATATAATTACTATTGTAAATATACAATGATATTAAATACAACTGTGGAATTAAGATTAGTGTGCAGCATTATAAAATGTCTGCGGAATGGAGATTATTATGATATTAGATTTATTTTCCTTAACTGGTAAAACAGCCGTTGTTACAGGTGCCAATACAGGTCTAGGACAGGGTATATGTGTAGCTCTTGCCGAAGCCGGTGCATCTGTTATTGGTGTTGCAAGAAGAAGCTGTGCTGAAACAGCAGAAAAAATTGCTGCATTTAACGGACACTTTAACGAACTTATTGTAGATTTATCTACTCCTGATGCTGTAGATAATATAATCGCTGGTATAGATTCATTGGGGGAAAATGTTGATATACTTGTAAATAACGCTGGTATTATTAAACGTGCCGCTGCTATTGATGTTACTGAAGAAGACTGGGACAGTGTTATTAACTTAAATCAGCGTCTCGTATTTTTTCTGTCACAAAAGATTGCCAAAAAATATATGATACCTAAAAACCATGGAAAAATTATAAATATTGCTTCCATGTTAAGCTATCAGGGCGGTATAAAAGTTCCTGCATATACATCAAGCAAGAGCGCAATAATCGGAATGACAAGAGCACTTGCTAATGAATGGGCTTCTTATGGAATTAACGTCAATGGTATTGCTCCGGGATATATGGCTACTAATAACACGACACAGATTCGTCAGGATTCTGACCGTAACGATGCCATTCTTGACCGTATTCCTGCCGGAAGATGGGGAACACCAGCCGACATTTGTGGTGCTTCCGTATATCTTGCTTCTGCTGCTTCTGACTATGTCAATGGTTTCACAATTGCCGTTGATGGCGGATGGCTTGCACGATAATCATTTAACACTGTATAATAATTATAAATACAAATAAAAATATAAAACAATAAAAACAGAGTAATATACAGCTGTAATGTGACCCTATACATATGATTTTATAGTCACATTATAGCTGTATATTACTCTGCTTTATTTTTATATTACTGTATCTGACTTTACTGTTATTATAGATACCCTTAACAGCATGCTATGGTATATTATTGTTCATTACTGTATCCCTGCAATATCCTTAGCCACTTCACCTGCTATTATAAGTCCTGCTACCGACGGTACAAACGCAGTACTTCCCGGGATATCTCTTCTTTCTGTACACTTATGTTCCGCTCCCGGAGGACATATACAGTTAGTTCTGCAGCTAATTGCCATATCCTCAATTGGTCTTGTCGGTTGTTCCTCTGAATATACGACCTTTAACTTTTTAACACCACGTTTCTTTAATTCACGTCTCATAACCTTGGCAAGAGGACATACCTTAGTCTTATATATATCAGCCACCTTAAACTGGCTTGCATCAAGCTTATTACCTGCACCCATACTGCTTATTATAGGAACGCCGGCCTCCTTGCATTTCATAACAAGTGATATCTTGGCGGTTACCGTATCAACCGCATCCACAACATAATCATACTCATCAAATGCAAATTCATCAGCATTTTCAGGAAGGAAAAAGCACTTATGCACTCTTACATCTACATCAGGATTGATGTCTTCCATTCTCTCTTTCATAACATCAACCTTATATTTTCCTACAGTTTTCCTTGTCGCTATAATCTGCCTGTTAATATTAGTTAAGCACACCTTATCATCATCAATCAGGTCAAATGCCCCGACTCCGCTTCTTACGAGCGCTTCACAGACATATCCGCCTACTCCGCCAATTCCAAATACTGCAACTCTTGCATTTTTTAATTTTTCCATGGCTTCTTTGCCAAATAACAGCTCTGTTCTTGAAAACTGTGTCAACATATATATTCCATTCCTTTCATACTAATCATCATTTCTAAGCGGCTTTTATTGCGAAAAATCGAAAAATTTCACACATGTAATTTTTCTTCCGCTCTGAAACAAATATCTGTTTGTTTTATTTTCATACTAATTTAGTAGGTTTAATATATTATATATAACACATTTTGTCAAACTAAAAATATTATCTTCCAAATGAAAACAGCCCCTTCTTCTCATATGGTCCACTGGTATGTGACACAAGCTTATAACCTATGCCTTCTATCTCTTTTTCCACCTGCCTGATATCAAGTTCTTCCTTGCTAATTACGACCGTTTCACCCTTTTTTGCTGAGGATGTGACCTTTTTTACGTTAAATTTATTTCTCATAAGGTCATTCATATGAGATTCGCACATTCCACACATCATTCCATCAATATTTAATATCGTCTTTACCATAACTCACACTCTCCATTCTTAAAATTCAGGATTCATTCTTGCTAATCTTCATTGCTCAGATATTTTCTAATGCCTGACATATAGCATTAGTATTTATCAATATACCCCCGCAGGGTATATCGTCAATATATTATTATAACTAAATTTTGTCAATATTGATTACGGTAAAAACAATGTTATTGATAAAAAAACTATAATTATTCATCTACAACCTTTAATACGGAATGATTTGTCTTTAATCTTTAAATAATATAGAAACAATCCCTTATAACTTCTGAATGAAAATAAACATTAACACAATAAAAATATATTACTCTAGTCACATATATGCTTGAAAACTTAGTAAAATTAGCTTACAATAAGTTAGACATAATGTTCATATTTTATAGAAAATGGAGATTATTATATGGCTGACCCTATTAAAAAAATATTTTATAAACAACGAATGGACTTCGAAGCTTCTACAAAACAAAGGGATAAAGAACTTCCATTTCCAGAAAACGTAGATGAAATAAAAGATATATATTATTCAGATGACCATCTTCCGGCTCACCGACTTGATATATTCCGTCCGGCAGACAGGAAATCTGAGGTTCTTCCGGTAATCATTAATATACACGGAGGCGGTCTTTTAATGGGCAGTAAGGAATTTAACCGGTTCTTTTGTGCCAGACTCTGTAAAACCGGATATATGGTATATAGCATTGAATACCGACTTGTACCTGACTGTTCATTTTTCGACCAGCTCAGCGATGTATTTATGGCAATGGACTATATAAAGCAACGTATTGCTGATGATTATGGAGATACAGATAATATATATGCCTGTGCGGATAGTGGCGGCGCATGTCTTCTTACATATGCTTCTGCCATGATACATAATAATAAGCTTGCCAATGCCGCAGGTATTAAACCTGCTTCAATTAAGCTTAATGCAATAGGCTTTATAAGCGGTATGTTTTATACTAACCGTTTTGATAAGATTGGTTTATTTCTTCCTAAGTATCTTTATGGCAGACATTATAAAAAAGAAGCATTTGCTCCATATATCAATCCTGAATGTTCTGATATTACAGAGTATCTTCCACCCGTGTTTATGGTAACAAGCCGTAATGATAATCTTAGACGCTATACCACTGATTTTGCTATGGCATTAAAGAAACATAATGCCTGTCATAAGCTTATAAACTTTCCTAAAAAATCATCTCTTACACATGCATTCAGTGTATTTGAGCCATTTTTACCGGAAAGTACAAAGACCATACGGGCAATGATTACTTTCTTTAAGCAATACAGCTGCTAATTTCGAAAGAACTATACTAATGTAAAGATAATACTGAACAGATTTTTATTTAATAATCTGCTCAGAAAAAGGAGACTGACTATGAACTACGACGAAAACACTTTCAAAGAGAAAGCCAATATAAAAGCCCGTAGAATATGGCTGGCTTTTGCAATACTTTTATCAGCTAATTACGGCACTGATACTTCGAATGGATTATATCCTGTATCACATTATATTATTTTTCTTGTATTATGCTGGGTTCCTTTTTTTATAGGGGACATTGCATTACGGATTAAAGGACGTTCAACGGACATATATAAATTTATAATTGCTATAGGTTATGGCATATTCTATACATTTGTAATATGTACTACAGAATCTCCTATAGCTTTTACATACATTCTTCCTGTAACAAGCCTTTTTGTTATATATAAGAATAAAAAATTTATGGTTTATTATGGTATTGCCAATACCTTCAGTATCGGTATCAGTATTGTATACCATATATTTATATTACATGCCACATCTGCATCTGATATGAAGAATTACCAGCTTCAGATATCATGTATTCTTCTTTGTTATATATGTTATGTATTATCAATCAAACATCTTACGGAAGCTGATGGTGCCCTTACAGCAAGTATTAAAGCCGACTTAAAACGTGTCGTAACTACCGTTGAAAAAGTTAAGACAGCAAGTAATTCCATTATGGAGGGTATTACAGTTGTCCGTGAACTTGCTTCTGAAAATAAACACGGTTCTGATGAAGTTGTAGCAGATATGAATATGCTTACGGATAACAGCTCACAGTTACAGACACACACAATGTCTTCAATGGATATGACAACCGATATTAATTCACAGGTTCAGAATGTTGTATCTCTTATTAATAATATGGTTGACCTTACAACAGAATCGCTTGGACATGCAACAACAAGCTCAAAAGAACTTGAAAGTCTCGTAACTACAGCTAATTCCATGTCTGATATCTCAACTGAGGTCGATGATATACTGCATGAATTTAAGAAAGAATTTGAAACTGTTAAAGAAGAGACCGGAACAATTGACAGCATTTCAAGCCAGACCAATCTTCTTGCGTTAAATGCCTCTATTGAAGCCGCAAGAGCCGGTGATGCCGGCAGAGGCTTTGCTGTTGTTGCTGAACAGATTCGTACATTAAGTACAGAAACCCAGGAATCATCCGGTCAGATACGGGAAGCACTTGCACGGTTACAGACCATTTCCGATAAAATGACTGCCTCTATTGAACAGGAATTACAGCTCATACAGGTTACACTTGATAAAGTCACACAGACAGGTATCAATGTGAGTAAGATTACCGATGATTCAGGTGAATTAAAACAGCATATTGAAATTATTGATACTGCCATCAAGGAAGTTGAATCTTCTAATAAACAGCTTGTTTCCAATATGGAACAAGTATCAGGTATTGTTGATACAATGACCACATGTATTGATACATCTGATGACATAAGCAAAAAGATGGTAAGCAAATATGATGAAAGCTCTGTTAATATTAATAACATAGAAAGTATTATAGAATCCCTGATGCATGAACTTGGTATAGGCGGATTTATGGGAATCTCTGATATTGTACCTGGAACAAGTGTTACAGCCACTCTCGATATCAATGGAGAAAAACAGGATTATCATGGTTCTCTTGTAAATCTGTCAGGCGAAAATCTTATTATAAGATTTTCTAATGTTCCTGATATTCAAAAGAGTGCCACATGCAAGCTCCAGTTCATTGTTGGAACTGTATTATACTGCTGGGATGAAGCTGTTATTAAGCATGATACAACACATGGTTCGCAGGATTTTGCTATCAGTGTCAGTACTAAGCCAACAATTCTTAACAGAAGAAAATATCCTCGTATGACACTTTCTAATCCATGTACTATTACTATTAAAGGCGTTGACAGGACATTTAATGGTCATCTTGATAATATCAGTGCTAACGGCTTCGCATTTATATCAAATGATAATTTCTTTGCAGACAGTAAAGGGCAGACCGTACAGCTTGATATTAAGAACTTCGCTCCAACAGAAGGCACAGTTATTGAAGGCCGTATTATAAGAAGCTCTAACAACGAGGGTTCATATATCGTAGGATGCCAGATGCCTGATGATAACAAGAAGATTATGCAATATATAGAAGAATATATGCAGAATCATAAGCAGAATACTTTCTGATAATTCTTTATGAGAGCATATCTACAGGCATTATAATTATGACTTATATATTATAAAAGATGCTGCATTAAGCAGTTTTATATAGAATACATTCTTTAATAATTGATTTTATATTCTATATAATTCACTACTTAATGCAGCATCTTTTTACTATTTACGATATAATAAAATGTCAATACACTACTATATATTTTATAAATCTATATAGCGTATACATCTATTAATCATGTCCATTATCACTTTTAAGTGATATATCAGCCACATACCACGCATTGCCTGACTTGATAAATACATATTTTATATGTGTCGGATATGTAAAATCCTGTGACCAAGTATGAATTACAAGATTAAACTTTACTTCACATGAAAAACACGTATCTGTATATATCTGATAATTATATACAGTCAGATCATCAAAATCATTGGCTGAATGTGATGCTGTCCATATATTAGTCTTAGCTATATTCTTAAGATATGATGTAGCATATGAGCCTGGTAATATATATGGAGATAATGCGCTATAACCCACATCATTAGTTACATAGTTACCATAAGTCTTAGTTATTGTTATTATTCTATCCTGTTGTTCTGTCTTAAGACTATCTGTACTCTCAAACCCATACACAATCTGTCCGTTATCCTCTGATTCAACACTAAGTTCACTGTTATATACCGGTCCAATTGCCTTTATATCAGGCTGTGCAGCAAGTCCTGTAAGCTGATATACAGTCATCTTAGGTGCTGTTATATATTTTGTAACATTACCAAGATTCTTACATTCAGCATTATCTTCAATGATATAAGTTTCATCAAGGTCAATTCCATTAACCGATATTACTGTTCCTTTTGGAACAGTAACTGTATAATCTTTTGTCTGGCCTATTACATTATCAATTCTGTCAATCTCCCATATAGGCGTATTAAACTTTGCTTTTGTATCTGACTTTTTTAAATATACAACGCCTACAGGATTATTTCCATCTTTTAACTGGTATACCGGTGTATCTTTTGAATATTCACCTGACTTTCTTGTATATTCAATATTGCCTGAACCTAATTTATCAGTTATATATTTTTTGTATGTATTATCATCTTCTAATCTATTCACCTGATAATGTATATAATCTGTATATTCATCCGCCTGTCCATTATTTAATGCATCTACTATCTGTTCAATCTTATACTGCGGCTGTGAGGCTTCATATGCCTTAAGAAAGCTCCATAAAACGCCCCATATCACTGCAATTACTGCTAAAGCTGCAATTGTTACTCCAAGATATATCTTTATAAACAGCGATGTCTTGTTTCTTTTTCTGTTACTCATTATATATACCTCTTTTTAATAAATATCTTAATCCATAATTATCTTACAATTATTGATGTAGGCATATTCCTTGGTCCATATAAAGAAGCACAGCTATTAATATACTCTCCCTTATAATACATAAGCGATGAAGAACCACCATCAAGATTAGCTGCATTAACAGCTCCGTACTCAAGCATAACATCTATTACATCTGCATATGATGCCCCAAGACTGTTGACCTGCCTTCCATCTATAACAAGCAAAAGAATAGCTCCGTCTGCTCTCTGTCCTATTGCTGTTCTCGGATTAAGACCACTTCCAGAACCATTGACCTGTGACGCCTGCCCATTAACTATAAGAATCGGTCCAAAGCTCAACGCATCCCTTACACCTCTGCTTAATGCCTCTGATGCTGTCATTTTACCCACAACAAGATTATTATTATTATCAAAGCCTATAACCTCATAAGAAGAACCTGCACTTCCATACTTAAGCTCTCCATCTGATATGACAAGTCCTATAGGAGTTCCACCATTACCAACTCCGTTATTGTCCTCAAATCCGCCACCATTAACTGCTGCAACGGCATCATAGTTCATCGCCATATCCATTACCGTCTTTCCACTATATGAAGCACCATATTGTCCACTTATACCTACAGTAACACGTGAAGGATCCTTTATAATCATCATCTTTCCTTTATATGTATCATTGGAAATGTCAATAATCTGTATTCCGTCCTCATCATTATCATCACCGTCGGCAGTATCAGTCTCATTTGTGCCAATATTAATCAAAGAAGTATCTGTTATATCATCAGATGCAACTACAGAATTATCTTTTCGTATCTGTGCAATCTTCTCATCTGATAAAAACATCGTTGCCATAAACTTACCAGCGCTTGATTCCATCGCAGAATTGACAAATAGATTCCTTGCTGTATTTGATGGTCCGAATTCAAGAATATATATAACTCCGAGCAATCCAAGCACGATTACAAATAATGCTGTAAAGATACTTAATGCTATTCTTTTTATCAGCCTGCTCCTGTTACTTTTCTTATTATTTTTTATTTTTCTATTATGACCACCATTTATCTTTTCTTCATCTGATTTTTTATCATATATTTTTTTACTATCTTTCTTATATTGACTGCTGTTAATATTATCTTCTATATCCACTTATTAAACCACCTATTAATTTCTATATATCTCAGTCCGGTATAGCCCATTCCTCTCTGTATATTAATCTGCATATTGTGAAGTAATTCCAAAAAATTCTTCTAATGAAAGTCCTGAATTATATATCTTCTCTGCCCATTCATTGCCTACATATCTTAAATGCCATGGCTCATACTGATATCCTGTTGCAGCATCCTTTCCATTTGGAAATCTTACAATAAATCCATATTCGTGTGCATGCTTATCTACCCAGGCACTCTCTGGTGTATATCCGAATGAATCATCTATTGAATTAAGGTCAAAACAAAGACCTGTCTGATGCTCTGAATGTCCCGGTCTTGATGAGTATGTATCTGCGAGTGCCTGTCCATCCTGTCTTACATATCTGTTATATACAGATACCTGTGTATCATACGATCTGAAACCCGATGATATATATATATTAAGCCCTTCTTTCTTAGCATCCTGTTGCATCTTATTAAATGCAGTCTTTACTTCATCTATAAGATCCCCCGGATTATAAGTCGATGGAAGTGCATATGTCTTATTAGCAATAAGAAGTCCCTCTATATATGTAGCACCATCTATAACCTCAATCTTATATCCCTTACTTGTTACATTCTGATCTGCCGATGCATTAGCTGTCCGTGAAGCTTCTGTCTGTCCGTTATTCTTATTATCAGATGTAGTTACAGTATTAGCGGCAGTTGTCTGTGTATTACCGCTATCCGTACTATTCTGACTGCTATTTATAACCTCTCCTGTCTGTATTGCTGCCACATCAGCATTGACTTTAGCTGAATCTTTATTATCTTTATTTGTACAAGCTGTCATCGCTGCCATAGATGATACAACGCATGCCATAACCGCTATTCTTTTTAAATCTCTTCTAAACATAATTCTCCTTATATCACTGATTGATTATCATAAAATATAATCCGGTATATTATAATTTTGATTATGGACTAATTAATACATGGCAGACCTCTTGTCTGCATATTGTTAATCCTCATTATTTATAACCTAATCTGCTAACTTTTGCAAGAAAACTTTTGTTCTTTCATTATCAGGATTATCAATTACATCCTCCGGTCTGCCCTGTTCAACAATAACACCGCCATCCATAAATATAACTCTGTCGGCAACCTTCCTTGCAAAGTCTATCTCATGTGTAACTATAACCATAGTCATCTTCTCATCTGCAAGCTCACGAAGAACTTTAAGTATTCCTGCGGTAATCTCAGGATCTAAGGCTGACGTAGGCTCGTCAAAAAACAACATCTTAGGATTCATCGCAAGTGCTCTTGCAATTGCCACCCGCTGCTGCTGGCCCCCCGATAACTGGCATGGATAACTATCTGCCTTATCAGCCAGACCAACCTTTTCTAACAGACTCCCAGCTTCTTCATATACTTCCTTTTTATCTCTTTTCTGTACATGGACAGGTGCATCAGTAACATTTTTCATAACCGAATAATGTGGAAAAAGATTAAAATTCTGAAATACCAGTCCAAAATTATTCTTAAGACTTCTTAATTCATCCTTTGAAACATACTGTGTTGTCTCACCCTCTTTATTAACTGTTGCACTTCTGCCGCAATAGCTAAGAGTTCCTCCATCCATAGTTTCAAGAAGTGTCGCACATCTAAGCAGTGTGGATTTACCTGAGCCAGAGGGTCCAATAATTGCAACAACCTCTCCTTCGGCTACCTCCAATGATATATCCTTAAGCACTTCTGTATTACCAAAACTTTTCTTTATATGTTTCATTTCTAATAGTTTTGTATTATTCATATTAATCCTCATTTCTACTACAGCTCTGTTGCGAAATGGCAAAAAATTTTACAAAAATAATTCTTCTTCTACCATAAAAGGCTAATCATTTTGCGCTGAAACAATTAGCCATATCAAAATATTCTTCCAACTGATATCAAAGACTATCTGTAATACTGCATTTTCTTTTCAAGTCTTTCCATTATATATGCAACAATAAAGTTAAATACATAATAAAATAATCCAGCCACAAATAATGGCATAATACTTGCCTGCGTTGCCGCTACCTGTTTTGCAAGTGTAAACATCTCTGTATATGCCAGCGCAAATGCCAGTGATGTATCCTTAACAAGTGTTATAACCTCATTAGTTACAGGTGGAAGCACTGCCTTTACCATCTGTGGGAATATAATCTTTATAAATGTCTGCGCCTTTGAGTAACCCAATACATCTGCCGCTTCATACTGTCCTTTTGGCACTCCTTCAATACCTGCACGATATATTTCTGCAAAATATGCAGCATAATTAAGTGAAAATCCGATAATTACAGCATAGAATCTGTACGAATATGAAAGAGATACCCCAAACAGATAATATGGTCCAAAAAATACAACAAGAAGCTGTAACATCAGTGGTGTACCACGCATTATTGATATGTATATCTTTGCAATCCACTGAAGCACCTTCAACTTAGACATTCTTATAAATGTAAGTAAAAGACCTAATGGAAGTGAAAATATAAGAGTGAGTACAAATATGCCAAGTGTAGATATCATACCTGTTGAAAGCTGTCCTAATATATCAGTAAAACCATTCTGGCTTCCGTTTCCATCTGAATCACCTTCTGCTTTCATAACACTGTCTTTGCCTTCCTGACCAAGACATACGCTTTCATCTACATTCCATTTTTTAGCTATGTCCATAAATGTACCATCGGCAAGCATCTCATTTAATGTCTCCTGAACCTGATCTCTTAGCTTAGTATTGCCCTTCTTAAAACCAATTCCATACTCTTCTGATGAAACATGCTCACTTAACATTCTGAATGAATTGCCTCTTGCCTTAAGCTCATAACCTGCTACTCCGATATCCATGCATATCGCATCTACCGAGCCTGATTCAAGATTCATAAATGCACTGTTATAATCACCTACCTGCTGAAGTGATGAAAAGCTTTTTGCAAGCTGTATATTACTCTCACTGGCATCCTCTCCTGTAAATGCTGCAAGAGCTGATGAATCTGATTGTACTGCCACAACCTTTCCCGCAAGGTCTGATAAATTATTAATCTGTGCATCGCTTTTTACAATTACAACCTGTGAATTATCTATATATGCTGATGACCATGTATAATCTTTCTCTCTTCCGGTCATTGTAAATCCATTCCATATACAATCTATAGTTCCGGAATTAAGCTCCATATCCTTAGAATCCCAGTCAATTGGCTGCTTAACCAGCGTCCAGCCATTCTTATCACACACCGCCTGCGCCAGATCCAGATCAAAGCCTACATATTCTCCATTATCATCCTTATATCCATATGGTGGAAATTCCGCATCAAAACCAACTGTAAACTTTCCACTGTTATCAGTATTCTTTGATGATGAACACGCAGTAAATATTCCTGCTGCCATTGAAAGCATCAAAAGGATAATTAACATTCTTTTTATGTTATTTCCCTTATTATATAATCTGGTAAATATCTTCGACAAAATCTTTTTCCATACCTTTCCTTTATTACTTTATCACGCTATCGTAATAACTCTTTAAGTATACTATATAGTTACAGCTTTCACAATCTTTTTTTATCATATATAGACATAATCATAACCAACTGCTCACAGCAACATTTGCGAACGAATCTTAAAATCGCAGACCCGTAGCTTATATTTCTCATATAAAGTATGATTACAGAACAAAAAAGGAACGGTAATCCTTTCACAATTACCGTTCCTAAAATCTATTTACGAGTTCCTGACATCTTTATTATTAATGTACTTATCTGATTAGTCTGGTGAAGCTCTCGCCGCCATTCCTTTCTTCTAGATTCAATTACCTGATTAAACTACGGTTCAATGAAGTTCTCACCATTGTTCCTGTCCCATCATGTTATTGTCAGCAAAACTATAATTCTCTAAATCTAATGAAGCTCTCGCCATTATCTCCGATTCATATATATTCTCTAAGTCCGGTGAAGCTCTCGCCACCTTTCTTAAATATCTGCCTCTTACATTAATTGATATAATTCACAGTCAAATGAAGCTCTCGCCATTATTCCTAAATTAATATCTTATTACTTCAAGAAAACTTATAATAAATTATCACTTAATTGATTATTCACTATCAATAAAATTAGTGAAGCTCTCGCCACCTCTTCTATCTATTATTTTCTTTTATGTAACTTATCACGATGTCTTTCTTGATTTATATACTACACTACAGTATCTATTTTGTCAAGCATTTTTAAATATTTTTATTTATTTTTTGTTACTTTTAATTATATATGCATATTACCTGTTTCCGCTATATCAAAGCAGACAATTGTCGCAATTATTAATCACACAATAAGAACTGTCTGTATATATAATCACACATATATAAGATACATTCCAGATTTTTATTATGTTGTCCTAATATACCCGTTACATATATCATATACTTTACGGATTTTCATATTAAATTGCCAGCCATATATTATACATTACATATATAAGATATTCTCCTTTTATATATTAAAATACCGTCAGCATATGCCATTTAATTATAGCTTATTTTAAATTAATACTTTTATTAAAGCTCCTTAAATAATAAAACAGGACTCTTGCACTAACGTCTTTAATAACAGATACAGAAGTATCTACTCTATATCCCATAAAAACTTAATGCAAAAGTCCCGCCGTCTTATCCTTAATATATTCAGGCTGTAACCTGTACTCTTTAATTCTACAACTCAATCCCAAGTGCTTTCTTAGCCTTCTCAAGTGAATCCTTATGTATGAAGATATCACACTTTGAATTTTTACTATTATCTAAAAACTTCAATAATCCTTTATGATATTTCCACTTTTCAAAATATGATATATTATTTTTACGCAGTACCTTTTCAATCTTTCTGCATTCTTCCATAGTAACATCCGAACGGAGCAGACGCTCATTAGTTCCAAATTCTGACATAAAAACAACTCCTCTTTTCTGCTTAAAATAACATCGGCATAAATTATTATGCCGTCAGAAAATTATCCAATTAAGTAATTTCTAGCTAATAATTATATCACAATTTGTTCATAATTTCCACATGAAAAATATCTTAAAAGCCTGTAAAACATGCTTAAATACTGACATAATATAACATTATCCCGCATATTCATCTTAAAAAAATAAATCTATCAGGCAAATAACAAAAAAAAATAAATCCTTATACATTTAATAATTAAGTTATATTATCATTTACCCTAAAATAATTTCAAATATTAAATATTCTTATTTTTTATTGATATAATCTACCATTATAAATTAATTATATCCTGTAATCTCTACCTGTTTATATTCTAAATACAATTATGTGCGGACTGAAAATACATCCTGCATTATTTAACCTAATGTCATTAATATAGTAACTACACCAGCAATATATACAGTATAATTTTAGAAAAATCTCTCTATAAGATTCTTAGAATACTCTGCGGTCTCTTCCATATCGCCAAAGCTCATTACTTCTCCGGCATAATATGTATTATTCTTTCCCTGCCAGCTTTCAACTTCATCATACCAGCCGCTCTTATAATCCTCCGGCTTAAGATGTGGCAGATAATACCATGACTGTTCATTGACCATCTTATCAACCTCATAACCGCACATCTTCATATCTTCATATACATGCTTTCTACAGTCATCAACAGTTATTCCACGCTCTGGGTCTCCTAATACATATGCTGTAATCACCTGATCTTCTTCGCCCGGCCATCTGTGATAATATACCATCATATGTCCGGCTCTTTCCCTGCACATATTACCCTGAAGATAAGCGCTAATCTTAGGATATTTCTTTACCGTAAATACAAATACCTTATAATCATTAGATATTATCTTAGAAAAATACTCTTTTTCCTTATCTGTTGCATCAAAATACTCAGGCATAAATTCAAGAGGTGCAGTAACAATAATCTTATCATATTCTTCTGTACCGTCTGCTGTTGTAACCTTTACAGTTCCATCAGCTCTTACAACCTGTTTAATCTCAGAATTAAGTTTAATATTACTGTTAAGCTTTTCAGAAAGAAGCTCCCATATATGCTGTGTTCCATTTTTCCAACACCATAAATCATCCTTTGTTACGAACTTCGTAAGAGTATCTTTATCAAGATACTTGACAACATATGCTGCCGGAACCTCATCCATATATCCATATCCAAAAGATGTATATGGATTAATTATAAGCTTCTTAATCTTAGGTGTCTTAAATCTGTCACAAAGTGATGCAAAGTCTTCTCCCAGTTCTGTGCTTGTTCCCTTATGTCCATTCTTTGCAGCCCCAGGATACTTCTTATCAAGCAGCTTATAGAACTTCTTAGTCTGTTTTAATACACTTAAGCTCTCAAGCTTTCCTACAGGATTAAATACCTCGCCCGTCTTTTCATCCCTGAATTCCCTGTCAAGTGCAGGTCCCGCAGGATGACCCATTCCTATATAATCCATAACCTCTTTTATGGTATAATATGTAGGGCAGCCCATCATGGCACCCATCTCATATCTCTTACCCTTATATTCAGGAGAGTAACACTTACCACCGACTCTGTCTGACTTCTCATAAACAGTAATATTCTTATAACCTTTTTTCTCAAGATACATAGCCGCTGTAAGTCCGGCAGGACCGGCACCTGCTATACATATTCTCTCGTTAATATCTGACATATTCTTATTCTCCATTCCACAGACACAATAATAAATGTATCTGTAATATTGTAAATTTTTTATATTATCATTAAGATTGTAGCATGTAGAAATCTTTGCGATATCCACTATATAAACAACCGTGATATGTAGTTTTAAAAACTGCATATCATAGTATATTACCATAAAATGTATATGTCAACCTGAAACATAACTTATTACACCGTCAGATGAAACATAACTTACTACGCTGTCAGAAGCATGAGTCCGGCAACATAACTTATTATGCCAATGATTTTTTAAGCCATCTGCCACTCTTAAATCTCCACACGAACATAACTGACCTTGCCGCCCAGTCTACGAACATTCCAATCCATACACCAAGCACTCCAAGTCCCATAACTATTCCAAAGAAATAGCTGCTTCCAACTCTGAATATCCACATTGAAAATATACTTACAAGCATTGTAAATGTCACATCTCCTGAAGCTCTTAATGCATTTGATAATGTAAATGACAATGGCCAGATAAACAGTGATGTGACACTAAAACATCTTAGTATAAGTATGGCAATCGAATGAGCTTCTGCTGACAGGTTAAATATACCGGATATAGCTCCGGCAAATGTAAATAATACTATATTACATATCCAGTCCCCGATATAGGCAAACTTTATAATCTTCTTAGTATATGATACTGCCTGTTGTTTATCTCCTGCTCCTATACATTGTCCTACTATGGTAATGAGGGCAAGTCCCATCGCAGAGCCGGGAATGTTTGCAAAATCAATAATTGTATATCCTACTGAATTAGCTGCTATTGACGCTGTTCCAAACGTTGATACCATACTTGTAACAGATAATTTACCAATCTGGAACATACCATTTTCAATACCGCTTGGAATACCGATTGTAAGTATTTTCCTTATAATTCCACCGTCCGGCTTAAATTCTGACATTCTCTTTATTCTTATAGGATTAGTCTTTCCACACACAAGCGCCGTCATTGCAAAACCGGCTGCAACACGGCTTAAAAGTGTTGCAAACGCCACGCCGAATACAGCCCATTTGCATACAAATACAAATATTGCATTACCGGTAACATTGATAATATTCATAAGAATACTTATCTTCATACTTATTGCACTGTTACCGGTGCTTCTAAATATTGCAGCTCCTGCATTGTATAAACCTAAAAATGGAAATGATACCGATGTAACCATAAAATACAGTATCGCACTTTCCATAACACTCTCTTCAACATGCCCGAATATCGCACCAAGCAGAGGTCTTGTGCAGGTAAGCGATATAATCATCATCGCCACTGCAAATATAATAAGCACCGTTTCAAGCTGTGCTCCTGATTTTTGCGCTTTTTCCTGCTCTTTCTTACCTATATACTGGCTGCATACAACCGCACCACCTGTAGCAAGTGCCGCCATTACCTGTATTATAAGCCTGTTAATATTATCAACAAGTGCAACACCTGATATGGCAGCTTCTCCTGCCTGTGATACCATAAGTGTATCAACCATACCTACGCTCACAGCCAATAGCTGCTCAAACATAAGTGGAATTATAAGCTTTCTTAAATCCTTATTACTAAATAACATAATTTTTCGTTCCTGTTCTTTAATATTTTAATATTCTGTAAAAATATCCGTCATAAGATGATTTTAGTGTAAAATATAAAAGGAGCTGTTACATTTCAAAATACCTGATACTGTATATCAGCAATAATATACAGTATCCAATATCATGTATTGTAACAACCCCTTTATGTATTTTAACTATAAATATAATACATTATTACTTAACTTCGTGAATCCATCCTTCAGGTGCTTCAATCTTGCACTGCTGGATTCCTGTTAATGTATCATAAATCTTCTTGATTGTAGGTCCCATCTCATCCATACCACTTGGGAAGTTAATCTCCTCACCGTGATTAACAATCTTACCAACAGGTGAGATAACCGCTGCTGTACCACAAAGACCACATTCAGCAAAATCCTTAACTTCATCAAAGTATACTTCTCTGTGTTCAACTTCCATTCCAAGATACTTCTCAGCAACATACATGATTGAACGACGTGTGATTGAAGGTAATATACTGTCTGACTTAGGTGTTACAAGCTTACCATCCTTAGTGATGAAGATGAAGTTAGCTCCACCTGTCTCTTCTACCTTAGTTCTTGTTGCTGCATCAAGATACATATTCTCAGCAAAACCTTCTTCATGTGCTGTTACAATAGCATGCAGGCTCATCGCATAGTTAAGACCGGCTTTGATATGTCCTGTACCATGAGGAGCTGCTCTATCGAAATCTGATACCTTAATTGTAATTGGCTTAGCACCGCCCTTAAAATAAGGGCCAACAGGTGTAACAAGTATTCTGAACTGATATTCATCAGCAGGCTTAACACCGATTACAGGATTGCTTCCAAACATATATGGACGGATATAAAGTGTAGCACCTGAACCAAAAGGAGGCACCCATGCTTCATTAGCCTTAACTACATCATTAACTGCCTGTACGAATCTTTCCTTAGGAAATACCGGCATCTCAAGTCTTCTTGCTGAATCTTCCATTCTCTGTGCATTAAGGTCAGGACGGAAAATTACAATTCTTCCATCTTCTGTTGTATATGCTTTCATTCCTTCAAAGCATGTCTGTGCATACTGTAATACACCTGCACATTCGCTGATAACTACCTTATCATCTTCTGTGATAACACCATCATCCCATGCTCCATCTTTATAATTTGCTACAAATCTTTTATCAGTCTTGATATAACCGAATCCAAGATTAGCCCAGTCAAGATTTTTCTTTTCCATTTTACACTACTTCCTTCCGTCATTATTATAAATGTTACCGTTCCAAGCCACATTTACCCACATAGCCACGAACCGTAGCACTTGTACAGATATTGTCCGTCTTTCAGGTCAATTCTTTTTATACACCGGAATGTAAACATTCCACGCTTAAGTTGTATTTTACCGCTATGATATATTAAAGTCAATATCGTTATTTATTTATTTATTTTTTATAATTATAAATTGTTTTATAAGCAGTTATTTATTCTGCTAAAACAATAGCTGTATGCCCTCTGACAATATGCCATCCGACACACAGCTATATAATTATACTGCTGCAATTATTCTGTACACTTCAAACAGCAGATTGGTCAGATATTTTACAATATATAGTTACACTGCTGCGATTACTCCCTGTCAAGAAGTGTCTGATAGAAGTTAAAATAATCAGTCCTTTTATCCGCTGTAAATGCCATAGCTGAACGAGGATGCTGGTTCTGCTGTCCTGTAAGCATATACTGCACATCACAGCCCCATACTATATCTGACGCTTTCAAAGGAAGCATATGTTTTTCAACAAACTTTAATACAGGATTAATGCTATACTTTGGATTTCTTAAAAAGCCCATGAGAAGCTCCATATAACAGTTACCAGCTCCTCTTCCCATACCGCTCATTGTTGCATCAAGATAACTTACTCCCATTACACAGCTTTCAATTGTATTGGCAAATGCAAGCTGCTGGTTATTATGAGCATGTATACCTATGCTCTTTCCATATTTTTCTGCCACTTTTAAGTACTTCTTTGCAAATTCCCTTATCTGCTCAGGATATAATGAACCATAACTGTCTACAAGATAGATTACACTTGCCTTACTCTGACCTAACATATCAAGTGCAAGGTCAAGATCTTTTTCACTTGCTGTTGATACAGCCATAATATTGATTGTAACCTCATAACCTAAATCAGCACAATAATTAATCATCTCTATTGCTGCCGGTATTGTATTGACATATGTTGCAACACGAATCATATCTATAACACTGTCTTTTTTAGGTATTATATCCTTCTTATAATCTGTTCTTCCTACATCTGCCATAACAGCAATCTTTAAATCTGTATCATTATCACCTACTATTTCTCTGATACTCTCTTCATCGCAGAACTTCCACTTGCCAAAGTCCTCAACATTAAATATCTCTTTAGATGCCTTATAACCAAATTCCATATAATCAACACCTGCTGCTATGTTAGCCTTATACAGGTCTTTTACAAATTCATCATCAAATTTAAAATCGTTTACAATACCACCGTCTCTTAATGTACAGTCTACCACCTTAATATCAGGTCTGTATGATACTAATTCACCTTTCTTTTGCATCTTTATCCATCCTCCATTTTTTTCACTTTAAAGCGTTAAACTTTAAAGTATTATAGCACACTAATAGAAAAAATCAAGGGAATAATCACGATTTTATTTCTTATTTATTATCTGTTGCTTTATCATCTGTCACAAGTTTGTTATACATATCATCAATAAGCTGTCTTAAACCTTTTAGATATTCCGGTGCATTCCCATATTTTTTTCTTGTCACACGCCAGATAAACATAGGTTCTCTATCTATTTTAAATATCAATGCCCCCCTGTACTGCTGCACAAATTCATCTATTTTATCCGCATCTATTTCTGCCTTTGGTGATATGCTTATTGTAGTTCTCCATACTGATGGCTGTGAGGATGTATCTATACCTCCCTTTATCTCTATAATTCCTATTTTGTGTGCAATTGTTTTTATAAGTGCTATCTTTAAAAGATTAGCAGCACACTCTGGAAGAGAACCATAGCGGTCCGTAAGCTCATCCTCCATATCTGCAAGTTCGTCATCATTTTCAATTGCTGCAATACGCTTATATACATCCAGCTTCTGATATTCGCTTTTTATATATGTCGATGGTATAAATGCATCTACTGTAAGGTCTACACTCGTTTCAAAAGAATATTCGTTTTTTATGCCTTTTAATTCATTTACAGCCTGATTAAGCATTTTACAATATAAATCATATCCAACTGCTGCCATATGACCATGCTGTGACCTTCCAAGCACATTTCCCGCACCTCTTATCTCAAGGTCTTTCATGGCAATCTTAAAGCCTGAGCCGAGGTCTGAAAATTCCCTTATGGCACTTAATCTTTTCTCTGCAACTTCTGTTATCATTCTGTCACGCCTGTATAAAAGAAATGCATAAGATGTTCTGTTACTTCTTCCAACACGTCCACGAAGCTGATATAACTGCGACAGTCCGAATTTGTCGGCATCCTCTATAATCATTGTATTAACATTTGATATATCAACACCAGTCTCAATAATAGTTGTTGATACAAGCACATCTATCTCTCCATTTATAAATTCATACATAATCTTTTCAAGCATACGCTTATCCATCTGACCATGTGCATAAGCTACATTTGCATCCGGTACAAGCTCCTGTAAATGTGCTGCAACCTCATCAATACTTCTTACACGGTTGTATACATAATACACCTGACCGTTTCTTGCAAGCTCCCTGTTAATGGCTTCCCGTATCATCTCATCATTATGTTCTGTAACAAATGTCTGTATAGGAAGTCTGTCAACCGGAGGCTCTTCAAGCACGCTCATATCTCTTATTCCAACCAGGCTCATGTGAAGGGTCCTCGGTATCGGTGTAGCACTTAAGGTCAATACGTCTATGTTATTTTTAAGTTTTTTAATCTTTTCCTTATGCGTTACACCAAATCTTTGCTCCTCATCTATAATAAGAAGTCCCAAATCCTTAAATTCAACATCCTTAGATAATAATCTGTGAGTTCCAATCACAATATCCACAAAGCCTTTTTTTAACTCCTTAAGGTCTTCCTTTATCTCCTTAGACGTTCTAAAGCTTGAAAGCTGTGCTACAGTGACCGGAAAGTTTTTCATTCTCTGTTCAAACGTATTATATATCTGCTGGGCAAGAATTGTTGTCGGCACAAGATATGCCACCTGCTTTCCCTCCTGTACAGCCTTAAATGCCGCCCTTATAGCTATCTCTGTCTTTCCATAGCCTACGTCACCACATATAAGCCTGTCCATTATTCTTGTACTTTCCATATCCCTTTTGGTATCTTCTATGGCTGTAAGCTGATCCTGTGTCTCTTCATAAGGGAACATCTCTTCAAACTCCTGCTGCCATACGGTATCTGCACCAAACTGATATCCTTTTTCATTCTGTCTTGCTGCATATAAGGCTACCAGATCTTTTGCAACCTCTTCAACAGCTCCATGGACCTTAGATTTCGTCTTATTCCAGTCCTGCGTGCCTAATTTGTTAAGCTTCGGCTTCTTTTCCGTATCTGAGGCAGCATATTTTTGTAATCTGTCAAGCTGTGTAACAAGAATATAAAGGTCACTTCCATCACCATATTCAATTTTTATATAATCCTTTTCGCTTCCATCTACCTGAATCTTTTCAATTCCACGATATATACCGACGCCATAATTTTCATGTACGACATAATCCCCCATATTAAGCTCATTAAACTGGGCGATTGCCTTGCCTTCATACTTTTTCTTTTTTAACTTTTTCTTCTTTTTGCCGGTAAATATATCATTTTCCGTAATAACTACAAACCCCAGCAGCGGATATTCAAAACCATTATGCAGGCTTCCATAAGTTACCATTACGGTTCCCGGAATTATCTCCTTGTCATAATCCTCACTAAAAAATGCATCTATATCCTGATCTTTTAAATCCTCAGCTATTCTTAATGCTCTCGTTCTCGAATTACATACAAGCACTATCTTATAACGGTTTCTTTTATATTTTTTTATATCATCTGCAAGATATTCAAAACTATTATTATAAGAACTTATACTTCTTGCATCTATCCTCATTCTGTCAGCTTCAGTAAATCCTGCCGGTTTATAATCGAGTGCAGATAAAAGCACGACTCTTCTTTGTGATAATAAAGCATATATGCTGTCAATTCCATTAAGCATATGAGTCTGTCCAGGAAGTACATATCCACCCTCAAGACGATTCTTCATACTGTCTTCATATTCATATTCAACCAGCTCCATTCTCTCCCTGAGTCTGTTAGGCTCATCTAACACAAACAGTGTGTCACTAACCGGAAAATATTCCAGAAAATTCGATGGTTCACTTTCAAACATTCCAAAGAATTTACTATAATCTTTTATCCTTTCAAGGTCGTAAATATTTTTTCTTACGCGGTTAATAGCATCAAGCATCTTCTGGTCTTTTTTTCTTTTATCCACGCCAAATGCCTTTAACTGTTCTTCACTTTCTTTTCTTATCCTCTCCATTCCTGCTTCAATCTCTTCTTCCGAAAATATACATTCAGTTGCAGGAAATACCCTGTAGCTTTTTATCTTTTCTATAGAACGCTGGCTGGACACATCAAATGTACGGATTGAATCTATCTCATCATCCCACAATTCAATTCTTACAGGAACCTCGTCCGTATGTGAAAATATATCAATAATTCCGCCTCTTATTGCAAACTGTCCCGGTGTCTCTATCATTCCACATCTTTCATAACCTATATTTACAAGTGCTTTTGCAAGCTTTTCAACATCAAGAATATCATCCTGTTTAAATTCTATCGTATATCTTATATACTTATCATATGACATAAGCATATCTGCACAGCCATCTATAGTCGTAACTATGGTAAGCATATCTTCACTTTTTGTATTAATCATCCTGTCAATGCATCTTAGACGTTCCCCAACAATCTGATTACCATGAATATCTGCACTATAAAATATAAAATCCTTTGCCGGATAATACATACTATTTCTGTTAAAAAACAAACAATCTTCCTGAATCTGCCTTGCCTTACTCTCATCACTTGTGATTATTACTTTATATCTGTAATTCCCAGCTATTGCATGTACAAAATGCACTTTCTGCGTATCAATACACCCACTTACCATAATATGTCCGGTGTTTTCTTTAAGGATTTTATTAATCTGCTCCATGCCTGCCATGGAAAGTATGGGGTCATAAAATGTTTTCATCTGTTATGCCTCCTCTCTTTTTATATTGTTCACACTAATCCCCATTCCGCAGGCATTTTTAATGCCAGAAGAATCGCGGCCAAATGTCAGATTTGGCTCTCCGATAAGAGCTATTTGTGACACCTGCGATTTATCTGGCATTAGAACATGTCTGCAAAATGGAGATTATTATAGCCGGGCTAGCCATTATACTTATTCATTGCATTTGTAACACCCTCTGACATTATACATTCTATAGCCTCACATGCCCTCTCATTACCGGCTCTTAAATCCGCATATAGTTCCTGCGGAAATTTCCCAAGCACCCAGTCTGCAAGATCCCAGCCCTTAGGCTTATCTCCTACTCCGAACTTGACACGCTTAAACTTATCACTTCCAAGATGTGCAATGATACTCTTAATACCATTATGTCCGCCTGCACTTCCCTTTGCCCTAATGCGAAGCTTCCCAGGTATAAGGCTTATATCATCAAATACTACTATAAGGTCATCTATATCAGCTTTATAATAATCCATTACCTCTCTTATGCATTCACCCGAATTATTCATATATGTCATAGGCTTTACAAGGATAACCTTATTTCCCTCAATAGCACCCTTGCCTATAAGACCCTTATGCTTTGCCATATCCACACTTATATTATATTTATCTGCCAATTCATCTATTACAGAAAATCCTGCATTATGTCTTGTTCCCATATATTCCGTTCCCGGATTACCCAGTCCTGCTATTATATACATACTAATCTCCATTCCTAAAACTAACTCTTATTTCTAAGCCACTTTGCTTAAAATACTAAAAAAATTTGCAAAGGTCAATTTTCTTCTGTCATCAGAGACTATTTGTTCCACCAGGAAAAAATAGCCAATTCATTATAATCCCTACAAAAAATATTAATATCAGCACTATAATGTTAATTTTTAGTCATATAAAAGTCAACATTTTGACAGCTAAATATATTAAATTTACTATTTTTGAAATACCAATACCTATACTCGCAAAAAAGAGAGACAGCATATACCACTGTCTCTCTTTGAAATAATATTATATTTTCATCGTTAATATTATTTATATCTAAGTATTTAAGTAATACTTATTTTACAACTACATTAGCTGCTGCACTTCTTACTACCTTACCTGTTGCATCCTTTACTTCAACAAAGAACTCTCTGTCTCCTGTACCACCTGCTGTCCATGTAAGTGTACTGTTTGAACCGAAGCCCTGAAGTCTTGCCCACTTGTTAGTTGTCTTATTATGTACAAGATAGCTGTAAGTATACTTGCCATTACCACCATTAGCTGATGAACTTATTACAACCTTGTCGCCCTTAACTGCTGTTGTCTTATTAACACCAGCTGTAACTGCAAGATCCTTTTTAGCTGTGATTACTGTAACGGCCTTACTTCTTACTACCTTGCCTGTTGCGTCCTTAGCATCTATAAAGAACTCTCTGTTTCCAACAGAACCTGCTGTCCATGTAAGTGTGCTGTTAGTACCGAAGTCCTGAAGCTTATACCACTTGTTAGTTACTGTGTTATGTACAATAAACTTATATGCATATACACCGCTTCCACCTGTAGCTTCTGCCTTAAATGTTATCTTATCATTTATAACAGTATTAGTCTTGCTTGCTGTTGCTTTAACTGCAAATACATTGCTCTTAGCTGTTGTCTTAATCTTGATAGCTGAACATCTTACTACCTTACCTGTTGCATCCTTTACATCTACAAATATCTCTCTGTTTCCTACTTTACCTGCTGTCCATGTAAATGTATTATCTGCACTAAAGTCCTTAAGCTTGAACCACTCATTAGTATCTAAGTTGTGGATAATAAACTTATATGTATACTTTCCACTTCCACCATTAGCTGCAGCCTTAACTGTTACTTTATCACCTGTAACTGTTGTTGTCTTATCTGCTGTGGCCTTGATAGAAAGTGCTTCTGCCTTAGCAGCAACCTTAACCTTAATTACACTGCTTCTTACTACCTTGCCTGTTACATCCTTTACATCTACAAATATTTCCCTGTTTCCAGCCTTGCCTGCTGTCCATGTAAGTGTGTTGTTAGCACTGAAATCCTGAAGCTTAGCCCACTGATCTGTATCTGTATTATGTATGATGAACTTATATGTATATCCTTCGCTTCCGCCATTAGCTTCTGCTTTAAATGTAACTTTATTACCTACAGTAACATCTGTCTTATCTGCTGTTGCTTTAACTGTTAAGTCTTCCTTAGCAACTTCACTCTTATAAAGGCTGTTCATAACCTTCTCAACATCATAGTCACCCATGATATTAGCTGTTGTATATTCTGCTGCCTGCTTGCTTGAAAGAAGAGGTCTGTCATTATTTACAACATATCCAGGACCATATGAACAATATTCTGCAAATCTTGCATTCTTAAAGCTGTTACCGCTCATATCACCATATGCTCCATTAGGATTAATTGCTCTGCCGAGGTAACAATTGATGAATACTGTTGAATCATCTTTGCCCCATGGACGAGCCATTCTGTAAGCTCCATCAGCTACACCATCTTCTGCTGTAAAGCTGCAGTTAATAAATGTATAACCATACTTTGTCGCTGCATATGTTCTACCTGCTGTATATACACCATCAGCCTTATACTGTGTATATCTTGCAACGATATCACAATCATTAAATACTGATGTACCTGCACCATAGATAAAGTCTACATTACCTGTAATATAACACTTGTCAAAGTACTGTCTTGTTACAAGATAGTTTCCATCAGCACCCTTAACTCTTGTATCTGTAAGGAGTGAATCCTGATATCCTACTATTCTTACATTTACACAAAGTGTCTCGTCAGCCACGATACAAAGTGCATCTGCCTGCTGGTCATTGCCATTTGTATAATTATAAGTATTTTCAATAGTAATATTCTCTGCTGTGAAACCTGTTGCTGCTGTATCTACATACATCGCATTTCTATCCCACATGCTTGTTGCATTGCCATTAGCTACACATACTGCGTAACCAATGTTAGTCTTAACAGCATCTTCACCTAAGATACTTACGAAAGGTGCTGTTACTGTAACTCTCTCATTATAAGTTCCGTTCTTTACAAAGATTACCTTTGATGCTGTATTATCAGCTGCAACTGTCTCTACTGCACTCTGAACTGTCTTATATGTTGGGTATCCATCCTTTACTGTACCATTCTCACCATCAAATGAAGCATCTACAACCATATCAATCTTAGGATTGCTTACAAAGTTATATACTTTTCTTGTTGTGTTGCCATCTTTATCTGTAAAGAGAAGTTCTACTGTATTTCTACCCTGCTTTAAGTTCTTAAATTCAAAAGCTGTTTCTGTATCAGCTTTAACTTCTTTTGTCTCTGTTAATGTTCCATTAATATTAACCTTAACTGTTACATCTTCATTAGTATTAAGCTTCATAGATGCATTATCTGCAAATATTGTATCATTAGACTTGTCTGTTACTGTTACTACAGTAGCATCTTTTTCGTATACATACTGACCCTTATGTCCGTCAGATGTAAGTACCTGCATTGTGTCAGATGGATTACTTACATTCTTGCTGTTCTTAGCTATTACATAATAGTAATATGGTTCTTCTGCTGTTACATCTGTATCTGTATAAGTTAATTCTGTAGTATTCTTAACAACTGCATACGTTCCATCAGAACCAAGCTTTCTGTATACATCATAGCTTTCTGCTCCTTCTGATGCATTCCATGTAAGCACTACATCCTTAGAAGATGCCTTAGCATCTAATGTTACGCTTGTAAGCGGTGTCTGATATGTTACAGCTGCTGTTTCAATAGCTGTTCCCTGTGAATCTCCACCGGCTGGTACAATCTTAAATGTATATGAACCATCACCTGTCATTCCTGCGAACTTAAATGAGTTCACTTTAGAATCTCCAACCTTAGTATATTCACCATCATCTTTCTTTACATATACTGAATACTTAACATTACCTGAACCTTCCTTAGTTATATCCCAGCTAAGGTCAATGCTCTTTCTGTCCTCTGCTACAACCGCCTTAGCATTAGCAATCTCTGGTGCAACACCAACAGCAACATAGTAGTCATTCATATCATAAAGAATTGTTCCTTCTGTATCCTTAATGTATACATTAGAAATATCTGCTACAACACCTGTAAATGCAAATCCGTATCTTACTTCCTTGCCGGCTAAGAGGTCTTCATAATCGTTTACAAGATCAATTACCTGATTGTCTATTAATGTAGCTCCTGTAGCATCCTTTAATGTTACATATACTTCACTACCCTTCTTAGCATAAGAGATAGTATATGTTACGTCTGTTGCAATACTTGTCTTAGGATCTCCACCATTACCTGTTCCTGCTGTTGTTGAATATGTATGCTGTGCTACCTTATTCTTCTGGAAATGCATTATATCACACTTCATTGCAGAACCTGTCTTGGCATTGAACTGACCTATTGCAATACCCTGCTTATCTGTTCCTGTATCAAGTGACTTAATTGTAATATCGGCTGTTATTGTTCTATCCTCTGATGTAGCTGGGAATAACCAGTAATCAACACCTTTATCATCTCTGATATTACCCTTAACTGTAGCACTTCTCTTATGTTCAACAGTAAGTACATTACCATCAACTGATGTGTTAAAGCTGTTACCTGCATCATAATTGCCTGAATATTCTTTACTGCTTGTAAATTCAGGTATAAGCTCACCTGTAGCTGAATCAAATATAACCTTATTATTAGTTACTCCATCAACATCATACTTAGATGTTACCTTAATATCTGAAAACTCTGCTGTTGCTCCCTCTGTAGCAAAGAAACCAACTGTCTTAGCATCAATGTCATTAATACTCTGTACTTTTTCTACTGCATCACTGAAATCTGCTTTAGTTGCAACATAGAATTTAGCTGTACCATTAGATACAACAAGTTTAACATAGATATCCTCTGAAGCTGTTGTAACGTTAGCATTAAGATTGCTTGCGCCACCACCTGCTTCTGTTCCGTGATATGCATATCTTACCTGTGACTTACTTAAATCAGCATATACAGAAGCTGCCGCACTATTAGCTTCATCTGCTGAATTCTTAACTAAGATACCGGCCTGACCTTTACCTGTAACCTTCATCTTAGCTGATACTGTAACTTCTCCCTTTGACTGGAAGTATGCATAATAAAGATCATCATTACCATTATCTTTATCAAACTTAGAACCTGCACCTGTTACAGTTACTGTACCTGTCTTATCATCATAAGCATATGAGCCTTCTGTTGTATGGCTGCCGACTTCCTGAGTCTTCCAGATAGTCTTTAATGCTTCCGGCTTAACCGGTTCAACAACCTCCTTATTCACATCTCCACCGACACCATCTCCAAGAGCTGTCTTTGCTTCATCTGTAAGAACAAGTAATCCGTTCATGTTAATAGAATTATCCTCATTTCTTGTAACTGGTTCTGATGAATAAACATGTGTTGTATAATCCATCTTTGTATCTACTGACTTAAAGAATGTATCATTAATTATATCATTACTCTTGTGAGCTGTCTCTCCATCATAGTTCCAATAATAATCATTAGCCTGATATACCTTTGAAGTATCCTGTGTTCCCTTAAGCTTAAATGTCTCATTAACATCTGTATGCTGTGTTCTGTAAGAAAGAATACCTGATGCACTAAAGTCTGTATTAGCTGCATCATTAGTATATAATGCTATATTAGAACCCTCATTGTTAAATGTTGTATTGCTTGATACCTGAATATCAGGACAACTGTTACTGTCGATACCCTTTGACTTATTATCAAATGCTACTGAATTAATAAGCTTATGATATCCTGTAATACTTGAACCACCCATCTTGAAACCATTACCGTTACCGGCATCTGTTCCATCTTCAAGATATCCGTTAGCATATGCTACACTATTCTTAATTGTAACTGAACCAATAGGTCCTGTCTCTGCCTTAGCAAATAAATCCCATCCGTCATCGGCATTATTATGAGCTATACAACCCTCAAATACATTGCCATCACCAATTGTAAGCTTTGCTGCAAAACCATCAGCATCCTCATAACCTGCATCTGCATTGTTATGTGATGTACAATTTAATACATGGTTATATGATGGCCAGTCTTCCTTAGTATCTGTAGACATATATCTGCTTATCTGAAGACCTGTGTTACCATTCTTATACATCTGAAGGTTATCCATTGTACAATAACTTCCGCTAAGTCTTATACCATCCTTGCCATTAGCTGAATTAGTAACATCAAAATCCTTACATGTCCAGTAGCTTCCTGCCAATACAAGACCTTCACAGTTCTTTCCAAAATCAAGAACAGGTCTGTTATAAGAATCCTCTGCCTTCATTGTAATATTCTTGTCTTCTGTACCATTAACACCCGGCTGGATTGTTAATGTTGACTTTAAGTTATATGTACCACCTGCAAGAATAATATTCTGTCCAGGCTGTGCATAATTAACTGCTGTATAGATACTTACAGGACTATCCTTAGTACCCTTACCTGTTGCAGATGCATCAGGTGTTACATAGATATCATCTGTATCAAACTTCTCATATGATACTGTATGTGTAAATGTTACTTTATCATATGAAGATAACTTCTCAAATTCTGATGGCTGGTAATCAGCATCAGGTGTCATCTCAACTTTATAATCATTGTTACCAAGTGCTAACTTAGTATCAAATGTATACTTAGTACCTGCCTTAACATCTGTATCAGCTATCTTATTGTCATCCTTATCTGTAATTACAAGGTGTCCATCGGCATTGCCCTTATACTTTAATGTATAAGCTTCATTATTAGCTGCTGTTGATGAAAGAATCTGATAATTAGGTGTTACATAAGTAACAGGTCTTTCCTCTGCCGGTGCATCATCCTTAGGATCAACTATTGTAAGTTTGATATCACTGGCTGTCATCTTAAATGTTCTTGAAGCATAGAAACCAACATATACATTATCTTCATCTAACTTCTGTAATGCATCTGTATCATAATATTTCTTTGTTACAGTCTTACCGTCTGCATCTGTATAACTTACAAAATAACCTGTGTTATTCTTCTGAATCTGTAACTTAAGTTCTGTTACAGGATTCTCAACTACTGTTCCAAGGAATGTTGAATCCGCATTAGTATAATTACCAAGAATATTATATGTTCCAAAGCCCTTCTTAGCACATGATGTGTCAAGAGTAGTCATCTTTGTTGAAAATTTGTCAGGAATCTTTGTCGGGTCATTGGCGAGGTCTGCTTTAGTTACACCCTTCTTTTCCTGTGAGCCAACACCAAGCTTCATTGTAACCTTAGAAGCTGTTGAATCATCTGTAACATTACCCTGTGCATCTACATAATATTCTGTCTTAGTTGCAGATGCCATATATGAATTGTTCCAGAATACGGAAGCATCTCCGTTAATACCAACTCTGTCGGCAGCCATAAGACCAAAGCCTTCCTGACCATTAGTATATGTCCACTGATCTACCTTTACTGTTGCTGATAATGTAAAGTTCTTGTCTGCCGGAACTGTTGCATAATAGAATGATAAACCGTCTGTTGAAGCAGGAACGAGCTTACCCTTACTATTAAGATCCCATACTGTTACAGAACCGTCATTAGCATTACCTTCATAGCCACAGCTCTTAGAATCTGATACTACGCCCTGACCAAATGCTGAGAATGACCAAAGCATCTGTTCATCTGCCGTTGCTGTTCCTTCTATTGCAGCTGCTTCTGATGTTGCCTTAGGATTAGTTCTTTCAGCTACTAACTTAAATGTATACTTCTTACCAACTGTTAAACCTGTCACTACATATTCAGTATCTGTAACCTTTACTGCTTCTGAATATGTAACTCCATCTTCACTATATGAGATAAGATAATCATCTGCTTCTGTAACTTCATTCCATACAAGACTTATTGAACCATTTCCCTTGCTTGTTGCGCTTGAAAATAATGGAGTTGCAAGTGGAAGTGCATATCCTTCAAGAGTCTTGTCAGCTCCTGCCTTATCTTCTTCACCTTCTCTTTTTGCTACAATTGAAAATGTATAATTACCGGAAGCCTTAGGTGAAAATACTACACTTCCCTCTGTAGAATCCTTAGCATAAATCTGTGTTGCTGCTACTTCCCCTTTAGCATCTTTCATTGTTACTACAACACTGTCTGCTCCGTCATATCCTACTGCCATTGTAAATGGTACTGTAACCTTACCACCATCTGTTGTGATATCACCAATTACAGGTGCTGCAACCTTGCTCCACTCAGCTCTTGGATCTCTTTCTCCTGATGCTGTCTGTGCTGTTGTTACAGAAAGAATTCTTACACCACGCTTATGAGCAGTCTCATCATAATCTGTAGGAACCTGTAATGTATATGTATCTGCTGTTAAACCTTTATAAGTTGTCTCTGTATTAGAAGCTGTTCCTGTAACGATTACCGTTCCAGCTCCCATCTTATCGCCCTTACTATTGTAAAGACACATCTCAGAAACATTAGTGCCTCCTGTACTCTGTGAAACCACCTTAACATCCGCAGTACCCGTTACTGTAAATGAAAGTGTACCAAAATCAGCGCTGTCACTCTTTAAACCTAACTCTGCTGAAAATGTATTACTGTTTGCTCTGATAACATTACCTGAAAGTGTATAGTAGTTACTTGTACCATACTTCCCCGCTGCTATTGCAGCTTTCTTCTCGGCTGATGTTATCGCTGTCTCTGTAGATGCATCAAATACATAATTAACTGTATCTGCTGCATACACAGCTCTGGCTGTCCAGTCCATTGGCATAATTCCTACGACCATTAGGAATGCCATAACCAAGGACATTATTTTTCTGCCCTTTTTTGTTTTCATAGCCTTCTCCTCCTATAATTACTAATTGTCTTCTATAAAAGACCATTTAGATATAAACTAGCACAATACTGTTTTAATTACCACTTATATTTAGACTATTAAGCCGCATAATTCTCAATTTCACTGTTTTTTTAATCCTTTTATTGTGAAAATGTTACTTTTAGCATAATTTTTCTTGTATTTTTGTTGAAGTTGCACTATAATATTCACATATTGCAGTATAAATACTGTTAATTAGCTGATATGTTTTTCCGGTATTATATACTTCCTGACACTGATATCCGGCATATCAATTAGCACAATACTGTTTTTAAGGAGCTATTAATTTGAGTTTTTTATCACGTTTTGAAATTTCACATCAGTCACACAATTCCTCATACAGCATGCATTCAGCCCACTCCCACTCATACTATGAGATGTTTTATCTCAAGGAAGGAATGTGTAGATTTTACATAGGCAATGAGCAATATAATATACAAAAGGGTATGGTTCTATTCATTCCAGTTAATGTAACACACAGGACATTTTATATAAATTCTCCATTGCATGAACGTATTTCCATTGAATTCACATTGGATTTTACAACCGATATAATTGAAAGCATCGGACTTAAGCATTTTAAAAAAATAATGTTCAGACATATATTTACAATTCCTGATACTATATTGCCAGCATTTCTCCATAATATAGAGAATATTCAAACAGCTTTTAATACAGATAATATATATACAGCCTGTTATGAAAAAATATATTTCCAGCAGCTCTTACTTACTCTGTTTAATAAGTGTTTAATGTCAGACATAAAAAAATGTGCAGAACACATAACCGATATAGAAACAATTGATGATGATATCCATAAAATAATGCTTTATATTGAAAATAATTACTCCAAAAATATAACTCTTGCACAAATTTCAGATATGGTTCATCTTAATCCATCCTACTTTTCAAAGAAGTTTAAAGCAGTCAACGGCTTCGGCTTTAAGGATTATCTTAACAAGGTACGAATCAATCATTCTGAAAAACTGCTGCTTGAAACAGATAAATCAATCACTGACATCGCCTTTGAATGTGGATATATTAACAGTAATTATTTTGGCGATGCTTTCCGGCATCTTAATAAGGTATCACCGTCCACATTCCGCAAAATGAATGGAAATATATAACAAATAATGGAGCTGCCCTGCCGTATTCATATATGATATAGAAAACTTATATTAATCTTTTCTATATCATATATAAATCTTTATAAGCAGGACAACTCCATTATTTATTAGCTATATTTAATTTATTGGAATATCTGATTATTCTTCTACCGGCGCATCAGCCTTTTCATACGCTTCCAATACAATAGACTGTATTCTGTCTCTTGTCTGTGTATTAATTGGATGAGCAATATCTCTGTATTCCCCATCTGTAGACTTTCTGCTTGGCATTGCAATAAACAATCCCTTTTCACCTTCAATAACCTTGATATCATGTACCACAAATTCATCATCAATAGTAATTGATACTACCGCCTTCATCTTACCTTCTTTTGCAATCTTTCTTACACGTACATCTGTAATGTTCATAAGCACCCCTTCTGCTGCCGTTTGCAGCTATAAATCTTTTAGTAATAACCCTTTAGACTGTTCTATCTATGAAAATATCTGACAGTCTGTTGTCTTTAATGTATGCTATGAGAAACCGCTGCGAGGTTTCCCGTAGTCGCTTTTTAATATCCTTAGTATACCGGTGAATCTTCAATTACAATCTTAGTTCCCGTATCTCCTACATATCTTGAATTAGCTTTGATTGTACTTCCACTCTCAACTATACAATTCTCAATATATGCATTATCTCCAATATATGCATTACTTAATATTATAGAATTCTTAATAACACTATTGTTGCCAACATATATCTTCTTAAATAATACCGAGTTTTCAATTGTACCGTTGACTATACAGCCGCTTGATACAAGACTGTTACGGACATTAGCTCCGTAGTTATATTTTGCAGGTGGCAGATCATCAACCTTTGAATATATATCAGGATACTGCTTAAAGAAATAATCTCTCGTATCCTTATTAAGAAATTCCATATTAGTCTTATAATATGAATCAACTGATGATATATTTCTCCAATATGACTTAAGTTCATATCCATATATTCTCTTGATATTCTTATATCTTACAAGAATATCCCTTACAAAATCATGTCTGTCCTCTTCTGCTGCCTTCTCTATAAGTTCAATAAGAAGTCGTCTTCTTATTACATATATTCCAGTTGATACCATTGAAAGATTAGTCTCAAGAGGCTTCTCATCAATATCTGTGATTCTGTTATCATTATTCATTGTAATAACACCGAATCTGTTAATCTCTGATCTGTCCTGCATATTCTTTACAACTATCGTTATATCAGCTTTCTTTTCAATGTGATACTCCAATACCTTATTGAAATCAAGTTTGTATACACCATCTCCCGATGCTATTACAACATATGGTTCATGGCTTGACTTAAGGAAATGCAGGTTCTGATATAATGAATCTGCTGTTCCTCTGTACCAGTAGCTGCTGTCTGCTGTAATTGTCGGTGTAAATACAAACAGTCCTCCCTGCTTTCTACCAAAATCCCACCACTTAGATGAACTTAAATGCTCATTAAGTGAACGTGCATTATACTGTGTTATAACTGCAACCTTCTGAATCTTGGAATTAGACATATTGCTCAATGCAAAATCTATGCTTCTATAACTTCCTGCCACCGGCATTGCCGCTACAGCTCTCTTATAAGAAAGTTCTCTCATAAGCTTGTTATTTCCAGCCGCTAATATTATTCCTATTGCTTTCATACGTTGTCACCTGCCTTAATTATTATGCCGCCACTGACAAGCACTCCATCTTCATAATCATCAGAAGCTGTCTCGCCTGAAATAGCTGTATTCTTACCTATCTTAACACCATCAGGAATCACACTGCATTCACCGATTGTAACAAGTCCTGAATTATATATATTAGGCTTGTATACATTAGGAGCTTCTTCTCCTATACCAAGTTCAACATTATCCCCGACAGTTACATCTTCAGCAATAATAGACTTATTAACAACTGTATTCTTACCGATTACTGAATTACTCATAATAATCGAATCCCTGATAACAGCTCCCTCTTCTATGGTAACGCCATTACCGATTACTGAGTTATATACCTTACCATAAACTTCCGTTCCATCACCAATTATACTCTTTTCTATATAAGCAGTATCTGCGATATACTGTGGTGGTATGATATCTGTTCTTGTATATATCTTCCAGAACTCTTCATAAAGATTAAATACCGGTATAATATCAATAAGTTCCATATTAGCTTCCCAATATGAACTTAATGTTCCTACATCCTTCCAGTATCCGTTATATTCATATGCAAATAATCTCTTATCATTATTAAAACAATAAGGAATTACATGCTTACCAAAATCACATTCTTTCTGGTCTTTCAAGGTTATAAGTGCTTCCTTAAGAACCTTCCAGCTGAATATGTATATACCCATTGATGCAAGATTGCTTCTAGGATGCTCCGGTTTTTCTTCAAATGCTGTAACCTTCTTGTCTTCATCTGTTACAACAATACCGAAACGGCTTGCCTCCTCCATAGGAACAGGCATTGTTGCAATAGTTACATCCGCATTATTAGCCTTGTGATAATCAAGAAGAATCTTATAATCCATCTTATAGATATGATCTCCTGAAAGAATAAGTACATAATCCGGATTATACTGTTCCATATAATCAAGATTCTGATAAATTGCATTAGCAGTTCCTGTATACCATTCACTGTTAGTACTCTTCTCGTATGGAGGAAGTACTGATACTCCACCCACATTACGGTCAAGATCCCATGGTATACCAATTCCAATATGAGTATTAAGTCTTAATGGCTGATACTGGGTAAGAACACCAACAGTATCTATTCCGGAGTTAATACAATTACTCAAAGGGAAGTCAATAATACGATACTTTCCACCGAAAAATACCGCAGGCTTCGCTACCTTAGATGTAAGAACACCAAGTCTGCTTCCCTGGCCCCCAGCCAACAACATGGCTATCATTTCTTTTTTTATCATGCTATCACCTCTGATGTTATATTTGCCAATTGTCATGACAGAAACTCTGCATAAATATAGCTAATAAATATGACTTATATATTTTACTGTCCGACACTTTTACTATAAATGAATTATAACATATTAATATAATTAAGTAAAAGAATTTTTCATATTTCTCGAAATTTTTTTGTCTTTGAATTTACAATTGTATGTATATTTTGCACATATTACTAATATTTCCAACATTAAACAATAATTTTCTTACTATATTATATATTTTAATATAGTAACATACATTGCTAAATAAACTTTAAATAAATTCCGGCAACTGCTTAATTTCAATTACTGTTACATTCTAACAGCACTTAGATTTTATTAGCTGCACGATTTATTTCATTGCTTATTGCATATAATTTTAAAATCTATATAATTGTAAAATTTATATAGAAATAAGGTTTGAATTTTTCATTAATATGTCTATAATATTATTTGAACTAAAAATTCAAGATGCCATAAGGCATTATCTAATTTATCAGGAAAGGTATATTATCATGTATAAAATTGATTTTAACTCACCAATCCACATTCACTTTATTGGAATTGGTGGTATAAGTATGAGTGGTCTTGCTCACATTTTACGCGAAAAAAATTTTACAATATCAGGTTCTGATTCAGCCGAATCAGCTCTTACTGATGAGCTTACTGCCGCCGGATGTACTATCCATTATCCACAGAAGGCTGAAAATATTACAGATGATATTGATCTTGTTGTATATACAGCAGCTATCAGGGATGATAATCCTGAGCTTGCAAGAGCAAAAGCCTGTGGTATTACCTGCATAACAAGAGCTGAGCTTCTTGGCGGTATTATGCACAATTATGATGTCGCATTAAATATAGCCGGAACACATGGCAAGACAACTACCACATCAATGGTAACTGAGATTCTTCTTGCTGCTGATGCCGACCCTACTATATCTGTAGGTGGTATCTTAAACAGCATTGGCGGTAATATCCGCATAGGCAGGTCAGGTATATTTGTCACAGAGGCCTGTGAATACACTAACAGCTTCTTATCATTTATGCCTACCATGAATATCATATTAAATGTTAAAGAAGACCATCTTGACTTCTTTAAAGACATTGACGATATCCGTAATTCGTTCAAGCTTTTTACCGAAAAGCTTCCTGACAATGGTACTTTGATAATTAACAGCGACATTGACAATTATGAATACTTCTACAAGGATAAAAAATGCGAAGTAATCACTGTCGGCAGTGACCCAAAAAAGAGCATGTACAGTGCCACAGACATAGCATATGATGACCTTGGCTGCTGTACTTATACATTATTAAAGCAGGGTCAGCCATCAGGCACTATAGCCTTAAGTGTCCCTGGAATCCATAATGTATACAACTCACTTGCCGCAATCACAGCCTGTGAAAAGCTTAACATACCATTTGAAAGAATTAAAGCAGGACTTAAGAACTTTACAGGAACTAACCGTCGTTTTGAAAAAAAAGGGTCATTTAACGGTGTTACCGTCATAGACGATTATGCACATCATCCTGATGAGATTAAAGCCACATTAACAAGTGCCGCACATTATCCACACAGACAGGTATGGTGCGTTTTCCAGCCACATACCTACAGCCGTACCAAGCTTTTGCTTTCCCGCTTTGCAGAGGCGCTTTCACTTGCCGATAATATCGTTCTTGCTGACATATATGCCGCAAGAGAGGTTGATACTCTCGGCATAAGCTCTAAGACTCTTCAGGAAGAGATAGAAAAACTTGGTAAAAAATGCTATTATTTCCCATCATTTGTGGAAATCGAAAAATTTTTATCAGAAAATTGTATCAACGGCGATTTGTTAATAACTATGGGTGCCGGTGATGTATACAAAATCGGCGAAGACCTTGTAAAATAGGCATTTTTTGTAATTCACAATAACTTTTCAACAAAGTTATCCACATTATCCACATAATTAATCATTTTTATATGATTTTTTATGTGGATTTATTTGTTTATAACCTTTTATCCAAAGTATGTTAATTTACTGTCATTTTATCAAGGATATCTGTGTTTTCTCCATATCTTATCCACATTATCCACAATATCCACAGTGGAAAACTCCACACCTCTGCCTCCTTTCACTTCTCTTGATTTTAAAAATGTGTATGCTATAATATTTCATATTTGAATTATTAAAATCTAATAACGTTTAAATCAAACTAATTTTTTGTCACATTTAATTATTAACATCCAATAATATTTAATAATTAAAATAATTTTTTATCATATTTAATTTTGTCTCATTTAATATAGAAACGAGGGTAACTATGAATAATCTTGTACTTACAACCCAATATGATACTAATGCAACGCTGGTTTCCAATATATTTATTGATAAATACATGCCCGATGCTAATGGCGAATTTGTAAAGATCTACATATATATTCTCCGTTCAATATCCGATGCGACAGTAAATGTATCAATATCCGGCATGGCTGACATATTTAACCAGACGGAAGCTGATGTTATCCGTGCCCTTAAATACTGGGGCAAGCAGAATGTAATACAATTATCTTATGATAACAGCCACAATATTTCAGGCATTACACTCTGTAATCTTGCTTTTTCTGATAACAACAGCCTTAACCAGCCAGCCTCTAACGGACAGTCCGAAAACATCATGCAGTCTGCTGACAGACTGACAGGCTCAGAGGGTATTTTACCAGAAACAACTGATACACTTCATAATCCCGCTTCTGATACTTCCGGACTTAAGGCACAGCCTGTCCACAACAACAGCTCATATTCTGGCGGCGCAGATACATATTCAGATAATTTTGCAACATCTGCATCAAAGACCGTTGAAGTTAAAACTTATACACCAGCACAGATTGAATCTCTATCTAACACAGATGTTGAATTTAAGATGCTGTTACATGGAATTGGTAATTATCTGGGATGTACACTTTCTTCATCTGAGATTTCATCAATTGCATTTTTCTATGATACTCTTAAGTTCCCTTCTGAGCTTATCGAATATCTTATAGAATATTGTGCCAAAAGAGGACATAAAAAGATGCGTTATATAGAAAAGGTTGCCCTCGCCTGGGCTGATGCAGGTATCCGTACTGTATCGCAGGCAAAGAATGAGACAAGCTCTCATAATGAGACAACTTATTCCGTAATGAATGCATTCGGTATATCCAACCGTGACCCCGGACAACGTGAACGTGACTTTATTGCAAAGTGGACCAATGTCTACGGTTTTGGAACAGATATTATAATTGAAGCATGTAACCGTACCTTAAAAGCCACACATCAGCCAAGCTTTGAATATGCTGATTCTATCCTTAAAAAATGGGAATCTGCCAATATCCGTACACAGGCTGATATATTAAAGGCTGATGCACAATATGAATTATCACGCTCTAAGAAAAAGTCACAGAATGTTAAGAATCCTAACAACCGTTTTAATAATTTCAGCCAGCGCGATACAGATATTGACAGCCTTGAAAGCTCATTATTAAGTAATAATAACTGACTTTTCTGACTAAGACAGCCAGTATTATAAGACAATGTTTTTATGTAACAGGAGGTGAGATATTATATGCCACTTACCAATTCACAACACGATGCCATTATGAGAAGCTATGATGCCCAAAGAACTGCCAATGAACATATACGTTCCCAGCGTTACGATGAAATGGTTCGTATCTGCCCTGAAATAGCAGACATTGAAAACGAAATAATCTCTATTTCAATGGAAGCTGCTGCTTCTATCATAAAAAATAACAGCAGCAATTCACAGACTCACTCTTTATATAAGGATAAGCTTGAAGCCCTGAACCGGAAGAAAGCAGATTATCTTGCAGGCTATAACAAGCCTGCCAGCTACCTTGATGAAATATATACCTGTCCAAAATGTCACGATACAGGATATATTAACGGTCACAAATGCACATGCTTTAAAAAGAAGGCAATCGATCTCGTATATAAGGATTCTAATCTTAAAAATATCACAGATAATGAGAACTTTGATACTTTCTCATATGAGTGGTATGACAAGACAACTCCTGATCCTGCTGTCAGACTGACACCTTACAATAATATGCAGAAAGTCGTTTCAATATGCCATTCTTTTATAGATAATTTTGATAATGAATATTCTAACCTTTTATTTTATGGCAATACCGGAATAGGCAAAACCTTTCTTTCTAACTGCATTGCAAGGGAATTGTTAAATACTTCACACAGTGTCATATACCTTACAGCAATAGAACTTTTTCAGAAATTTGAAGCATCTGATTTTAACCGGCAGTCTGCTGCTGATATTCCATTTAACAGCAGCTATATACTCGATTGTGATTTATTAATTATTGATGACCTTGGAACTGAAAATGGCAATACTTATACTAACTCTAAGCTCTTTTATTGTATCAATGAGCGTATGCTAAGAAAGAAAAGCGTTATTATATCAACTAATCTCTCACTTCAGGAAATACGTGATACCTATTCAGAACGAATATTTTCAAGACTTACGAGCTCCTATAAGATTCTTAAGCTCTTCGGTAAAGATATTCGTATTCTCAAACGTGTATCTGGAAAATAATATTGTGATTTTCATTGACTTATGTGATATTTATGTTTATATTAATATGTGTTTTGTACATTTTTATAAACTAAATGATATACTATTTATTTTTTATAATGGAGGATAATTATTATGCCACGCGACGAACGCCACACAGAAACAATCCCATATGGTACATTAGGTCTTATTCCTTTATCAAGCTGCACAAAGCTCGGTGACAAGGTTAATAAATACCTCGTTGACTGGAGAGAACAGCGTGACCATGAAAGCGACTCAACCCTTGCTTTCAATGGTTACAAAAGAGACTCTTATATTGTAAGTGCAAGCACACCTAGATTCGGTTCAGGTGAGGGTAAGGGTGTTATCAACGACTCTGTTCGTGGATATGACTTATATATCATGGTAGATGTATGTAACTATAGTCTTGAATATTCCCTTTGCGGCTTTAAGAACCGTATGTCACCTGATGACCACTATGCAGACCTTAAGAGAGTTATCTCTGCTGCTGGTGGTAAGGCAAGAAGAATTACCGTTATTATGCCTTTCTTATATGAAAGCAGACAGCATAAGCGTTCAGGAAGAGAATCCCTTGACTGTGCTCTTGCTCTTCAGGAACTTAAGAGTATCGGTGTTGATAATATTATTACATTTGATGCGCATGACCCTCGTGTCCAGAATGCTACACCTCTTAGTGGTTTTGAATCTATCTCTGCAACATATCAGTTCATCAAGTATCTTTTACTTGGTGTTGACGACCTTCATATCGACAGCAAAAACATGATGGTTATAAGTCCTGATGAAGGTGGTATGGGACGTGCTGTATACTTTGCTAACGTTCTTGGTCTTGATATGGGTATGTTCTATAAGAGACGTGATTATACTAAGATTGTCAACGGACGTAATCCTATCGTTGCACACGAATTCCTCGGTGCCGATGTTGAAGGCAAGGATGTTATCATCATTGATGATATGATTTCTTCCGGTGAAAGCATGATTGATGTTGCCGCAGAATTAAAGCGTCGTAAGGCTAAGAGAGTATTCTGTGCTACTACATTCGGTCTTTTCACTAACGGCTTTAAGAAGTTCGATGAAGCTTATGAAAATGGCATTATTGATAAGGTTCTTACAACTAACCTTGTATACCAGCCTGAAGAACTCCTTTCTAAGCCTTGGTATATAGATGTTGATATGAGTAAGTACATTGCACTTATCATTGATACTCTTAACCACGATTCTTCAATAAGCAATTTACTTAACCCTGTTGAAAGAATCCAGAAGAGAGTATCCGAATATAATGCAACTCATTATGGAAAGTAATTACTAATATACTTAACATTTGTTTTAAAGATAATATCATTATAAAAATACCCCATATAAAATATAGAATTTTATAAAATATCTATATTTTGTATGGGGTTATTTTGTGGCAATAAAAAAGCAGGAACCTGGCTTTATGTATTATATAAGCCCTATTCCTGCTCTTTTATATTTTATTTTTTATTATATATATGTATCCGCCGCATAAAACCAGTCTTTATTCACATATATAATTCATGTAAACGTTATCACTAACTACCAGTCACCGCCTTTTATAACAGCATCCATATCATCTTTTGTGGTTGCATCTACATCAAGCTGTGACTTTGTAGCCTTAGTAACCGCCTGCGTGGTCGCCGGCTGTGTTTTTTTAGAAGACTGCGTATTATTATTTCCTCTCTGTGTACCTGCATTGCTCTGAATCTGTCCCTTTGTAGTGGCCAGATTATCCGTCTGAGTGCTATTGACCGCCGGTGTTGTCGTCTGTTCTGTACTGCTTTGTGTCTCACTGACAGTACCTGTCTCTGGCTGCGTTGTCTGTGTCTGTGATGCTGTTGTTCCCTGCTGTCCTTTTGCCGCTGTATATGGCGTAAAATCCACTATACTTAAGCCTTCATGAATCTTTTGCATATAACTTCTGAATATTTCATTTGCCGCAGGCGAATCAATCTGTTTAGGATAATCATATCCCATCCATACGGCAGTTGTATAATATTTGCTATATCCACAAAACCATGCATCCTTAGTTGAATTGGTTGTTCCTGTCTTACCGGCAATTATGGCATTATCCGTACCTGCTGACACACCTGTTCCCGATGTTACAACTGTCTTTAGCATATCTGTCATCATACGGCAGCTATTGGAATCATATATTTTACTTCCTCTGGTTGAATTATCAACTATCGTCTTATTAGAAGAATCCACAATCTTTATAACACATGTGGCTTTTCTGTATATACCCTCATTGGCAATTGCCGCATATGCACCTGCCATCTCCTCTGTAGTAACTCCATATGTAAATCCACCTAATGCCGCAGCTATATGGTCTTTATCCATCCATACATTTTTAAAGTCCATATTGGTAAGAAATGATACTCCTGAACGTGGCGATATTCTCTGTAATATATTCCATGCAACAGTATTCTTTGAAGTTCTTACCGCTTCTCTTAAAGTTATATCTCCTGCATATACGCCGTCTGCATTAACTGGTCCTCCCTCTATGCTTTCATCCGTTACAATGGAATCAGGATTATTTCCCATCTGTAGATATGGCATATATACCATTAATGGTTTGATTGCACTTCCCGGCTGTCTTGCACTCTGATATGCCCTGTTTAATGTATAGCCGCTTATTGAAGCCTGACTTCTTGAACCTACAATTGCAACTACATTACCTGTCACATTATCTATAGATGTAGCGGCTGCCTGCATGGCATATACACCATTATCAGAGAGTGCCGTATATCCTTTCAGTGTATTGTCGACTGAATCCTGGAGCTGCTGCTGCAGGGCTGTATCTATTGATGTATATACGGTATATCCTCCGCTTAACAGCTTCTGCTGACACATTGTATAATATGTTTCATAACTTGAATCATATTTATCACTTTCATCCTGTGTGTCAAAATTAGACCTAAATGTAAAACCCGACACACTCATAAGTGCTTCCACCGCACAATGTCTTGCATATGTAACAGCCGAATTATTAGCCTCCTGTACCTGCTGTGGGTTAAGCTCTATCTCTTCATCCTTTGCAAGATAATAATCCAGAGATGATATTTTCCCCTCACTGTTTAAGATACTTAATATAAGATTCTTTCTTGTTACGGTATTATCAAAGTTCGTAAAAGGATTATATCTGTTCGGACTGTTTGGAATTGCTGCAATAAATACCTGTTCGGCAAGTGTCAGTTCTGATACCGATTTATCAAAATATCCTTTTGCCGCAGCCTCTACTCCATAATATCCATTGCCAAAATATATATTATTAAGATAAAATTCCAGAATCTGTTTCTTAGTAAATTTCTTTTCCAGTCCTACCGCAATAAATATCTCCTCAACCTTTCTTTCCCATGTAACCTCCTGTGTAAGGAAAATATTTCTTGCAAGCTGCTGCGTTATGGTACTTGCCCCCTGTGCTATATCATTACTCTTCTGATTTGCAATGACCGCTCTTATAATAGCTTTTAAATCAACCCCGGCATGCTCATAGAAATCCTTATCTTCCATTACAACAAATGCATCCGCCAGAGTCTGCGGTATCTGGTTAAATTCAACATAATACAAATCTTTGGACTTCTTCATGGTACATAGCTGCTGCTCCTGGGAATCATAGATTATTGTTGTCTTAGAATCTTTAAAAGTACTTGCACTGCTCTTCTGAACATACGAATCTGCCTCTTTTTTCAGATTATGCACCTTTATAAGCTTCGGTCCTAAATAGATTATTGCAGCAAAAATTAATAATCCGAAAATAATAACTAGAATCTTCTTAAATTTTCTTTTTCTTTTTTTCTTTTTACCTGATATATTTTTTACATTCTTGTTATTAGTTGCTGTATTCTTTTTTGACACCTGATTTCCTGTCGGCGTACCACTTCCGGTATTTTTTACATTAGCTGTATTTCTTGTATTCTGTGTATTCCTTACTGTATTTCTCCCATAAGCTCCCCCTGCCTGTCTTATTATCTTTTCTGCCATAGTACTCCATTCTAATACTATTTAATATTAAATTTCTGATTCTTTATATATTGTATACTGTCAGTATAACGCATAATTATGTTATCTGCTGACTGTATCTTCTTAGTTAAGACTAGCACAACTTCCTTAAGTCGTGTTGATGAATTAATTACATCAACTGATACAAGTGATGATGAATTATTCTCTTCTCTGTTAATAAGCTGATCTGATGTCGTACTTTCAAAACTTCCATCACTGTTCTTAGTTACTCTGTTAAGATTCAGCCTGAGATTTTCAACATCCGCCTCTGTGATATATATTCCAGGCTCATCATATACCTTAATAACATTATACTCATCATCAATAATATCTATTTTATTCATTGCAAGAACTGTCTGCGTTCCATTGGTACTTACAACATCATTAACATCTGCTGAACCATATATAAAATCACTATTTATATAGCCTATAACCTTAAGTCTGTGTCCATCATCTGCATGGATTTCATAATCTGTACCCTTTTCCATATTAAATACCCTGATTGATTCAGAATATCCATTACTTCCATCTGTACTGTAGGCTATTGATCTTCCATTCTTAGATACCGCATAATTTTCCTCTTTAAGGCCGCTTACTTCTACCATAACTTCCATATTGGTAAGATTAACCGCATATAATGTATCATCTATCATAATGTAGAATATTCCCTCATCATTTACATATGCTATACTTCCTGCTGTATTCTGCATCGCATTATATGGCTTATCAATAGGTATATAGACTCTTTCTGTTGTAACATTTTCTTTGTAATTATAATAGAAATGGTCAACGCCGGTCTGACCCTCATGTTCTCCTCTGTTCATATATCCGGCTACTAAAAAATCGCAGTCTCCTGTATCCGATACATTCATTATCCTTATATTATACTGCAGATAACCTTCCCTTACATTATCAGAATCAGCTGATGTAAATGAAAATACTTCTGTAAATACATTATCCTGAATACTAAAGCACCATAATTTTCCTTCATTAACAAAATAAATATATGAACCATCCTTACTTGTCATGGTTGTTATATCTGTATCTTTTCTTATTCCAAGATTAATCTTTGTACCACCAACATCATTTCTGCTGTCAAATACCTGATTGGCTGTTCTGTCATAATCTATAAGATATATCTCTTTCTTAGAAGATACTCCAAGTGTATAGCTTTCTTTTACATAATAAGTATCATATGACGAATATTCGTTTTCTGCACCTAACACATAATTAATACTTATCTTCGCACCATCGCTGCTTATACTGTCTAGCTGTGGAACTATCTGTCCTTCAATAAATGGAGACATATCTCCCCATGAAATAACAGTCTGCTTAGAATTGATATTAACACTTCCATAATTAGAGTTATCTGCTGATGACTTTGGTTCCAGATATTTTGCAATTGAACTTATCTTTGAGGAATCATTACTGTTTTCATTAAAATCTATCACAAAGTTAAGCTTTGAATCTACATCAAAGCCTGTTCCACATATAATGCTTGTATAATAGCTTATGCTTTCATGCTTCTTAGTACCTACAATAATCTGAAGATAATACTGCGTATTATTCTCAATGAGGTTTTTTATATTAAGTATGGCCTCTATCTCATTACCATTTGAGGAATAATCTGTCACCTGTGTATTCTCAATAAGTGACATATCCTTACTTCTTACCTTATATGATAATGATGTCACCTCTTCCCCATAGGTATCAATTAATATCGGCAGCTTCTTATTGCTGTCAAGTGCTGTCACACTTCTTTCAAGAAGTTGTTCATCTATATCATCCGTATAGCCATGAAGCTGATTGTAGTTAATTTTTTCCTGCGTCTGCATCATTACTACCGGAAGAGTTGCTTCTGACATATCCGTTACCGATGCACTAAGGCGCTGATAATCCATTGAAAAAAAAGTTATAACTGCAACTGCCATAAATAAAACAGTTAATGTAACATATTTTAATGTAGACCAGTTTCTGTTTTTCATTCTTAATAAGCCCTTTCTATTTCATTATCATTTATCTAACAGCCTGTTAATTGTAAGGTTAAGATTAAGAGCCTCTTCCATAGCCAAAAGACTTTCTTTTTGCTCATTACCGTTAGCAGACATACATGAATTGTCATTTTTTTGTGATATAACAGCATCTGTTCTGCCTGTCTTACTTATACTATTCTCTTTATAATCTGCTGTTTTAATAGGCTTTATAGTCATGTTTTCTTTTCCATGTGCCGTCTTTACCGCCCTTATAAGCAGATTCTTAGGTGTATGCTCCATATCAATAAATTCAAGAATCTGGGTCTGATATCCATTTTTTTCAAGTTCCTGCGCCCTTATTGCATCTGTAAATATTGCAGATATCCTCTCTTTAAGTATTCCATATTTAAGTACCGGTCTTAAAAGCTCACTTTCAATCATGGAATTAGCTTCATGCTGACAGCATGGTACTGATAATATTACCTTTGCGCCCCATTTTACTGCCTTTGCAAGTGCATAATCTGTTGCAGTGTCACACGCATGAAGAGTGACCACCATATCTACCGAATTAACATCATTATATGATGCAACATCTCCTACATAAAAATTAAGTTCATCATATCCGTAACGTTTCTTAAGCTCATTGCATTTTTCAATTACATCTTCTTTCAGGTCAAGTCCTATAATTCTTACATTATAGCCCTTTAAAACTTTAAGATAATAATACATTGCAAATGTAAGATATGATTTACCACATCCAAAATCAATGATTGTCTGTTCCTTATTCTTATCAAGCTGCGGTAAAATATCCTCTATAAATTCCAGAAACCTGTTAATCTGACGATATTTATCATACTTCTGATGAACTATCTTACCGTCTTTAGTCATTACACCAAGGTCTATTAAAAACCCTACCGGCACGCCCTCCTTAAGAATATATTTCTTGCTTCTGTTATGCGACAGGTCTTTTTGTTCTTTCTGTTTTGCGCTCTTTTTATACTTTATCGTAAGATTGCCATTGTTTCCGGATAACACCTGTGCAGACGCATCAGTCATATTAAACTGTGCCTGTTTATATACATCCGTAATAAGCTTAATAATAAGCTTTTTAACCTCATTACAGCTTACATTCTTATGATATACCTTCTGCCCTATAAATTCTGACACCTGAAATACAAGTTCATCCTTTAAAATCACAGGTCTAATCTTTACCTTTACAGCAATTTCCCCGCCCTTTTTCTTAACATTGCTTATAGTAAGATCGATAAGCTTTTCATTTATACATTTATCTAAAAGTTCATTAATATTCAAAATAATCCTCATTCCTATACATTTTATTAAAATACGACAATACATGTATTATTTTAATATTTTTCATGTAAAACTACAAGTCTTGAGTTTGTTCATTTTTATGTTTTGAATCCGTTTATTTTTACATTTAATTCTGTTGCAATAACTTACATATTGCACAGAGTCTGATTTTAAATAACAATTTAATAATCCTCATTATTTAACGGAGTCGAATAATATACATATGTCTCATTATTTTTCTCATCATAACTCATGCTTATATTTATATTAATCTTATCATTAACCGACATTATATATTCCTCTATTTTCTTATCATATCCGTATACAGTATACATCTGTCCGTCTTTCTTTTGTGCAACCACAACTGCACCTGTCTTATCCAAAATTGTATTAGTTATAATATCCTTTTTCCCGGTATCCAGATATCCATCTACCGTTCCTTTAAGATTTACAGTCACCTGCGCATCTATATTTAATGAGTCCAGAATATCATTTACTATTTTCTCATATGTAAAAATCGTATCAATACTATTATTTAAAGTAATTCCTATATAAATATACTGGCTTACATCAGCGCCCTTTACACCTTTGTCAACCGTTATAAACTTACATATCACATCACCTGATGCCGAACACTGTGCAAGCGTCCTGACATTATTTTCATCTTCTATCGTCTCATTGATTGTATACCTGTCTATTCCTATCTTGTCTGCTATCTGTTCAAGTATTATATCCTTTGCATTACCCGTAAGTGCCGTATTACAATATTTTGCATATACACTTACACTTCCCTGCACCCTTTTAAAACTCATATCTTCAAATGTTCCTCCAAATGCAGCTGCTATTCTGTTTCCATTATTTAAGGTGTTTTTTGAATCAGTCGCAACAAAGTTCAAAAATCCGTATCCGCTTATTCCCCAAAGCATATTTAAAGCCGCTATAAGCCATAAAACTGCCGCAATTAATACCACACATTTCTGAAAAATGTATTTTTTTCTTTTGTTATATCTACTGCTTTTTCTTCTCTTACTATTATCTTTCTGTTCTTTATCTCCCCGTTTCCTGTATATATTACCATCTCTTCTGTATATCTCATCATCTTTTGACATATCTTGCATATTCAGATTATCCGTGTCTTTAACAGAATTAGTATTGTCGTTATTTCTGTTAAAAATATCATATATCCTGAATCCAATATAATATAAATATTCCTTAAACATAAAAACCTCCCACCGGGTATATTGATTATGCATATTACACATATACCAATTATTACCATCTGGTGAGAGGTTTAAACATATTTATTTACCTACTGCATTAAGTCTTGCCAATGCTCTCTTAAGAGCCATCTCGGCACGCAGCATATTAATATTTGCATCACTGCTTGAAAGTCTTCTTTCAGCTCTAATCTTTGCTTCATTCGCTCTGTTGACATCTATCTCATCAGGCCACTCAGCAACTTCGGCAAGAATAGTAACTTTATCTTTAAGAATTTCAATGATACCTCCATGAATAGCAGCTTTCTTTACACTGCCATTTTCATGAATTGTCATAACACATGGCGTAACTACAGATGTAAGCGGAATATGATCGGCATATATACCAATCTCTCCCTCACTTGTTGTAAGCTCTACCATGCCTGCATCACCTTCATAAAATGTTCTGTCAGGTGTGCTTACTAATAACTTAAATGTCTTTAAATCCGCCATATTCAGCCTCCATGCAGCCTCTGATTGTCAAAAGCCGCTTATTTACACTTTGCAAGCACGTCATCTATATTACCACAGTTAATAAAGTAACTTTCTGGTATATCATCATACTTACCTTCAATAATCTCCTTGAAGCCCTGTATTGTCTCATTGACAGGTACATATCTTCCCTCAAGACCAGTAAACTGTCCTGCAACGAAGAATGGCTGTGAAAGGAATCTCTGAACCTTTCTTGCTCTTGATACAACAAGCTTATCATCTTCTGAAAGTTCATCCATACCAAGAATAGCGATAATATCCTGAAGCTCTTTATACTTCTGTAATATCTCCTGAACGCCTCTGGCTACCTTATAATGTTCTTCACCTACAATTCTTGGGTCAAGAATTCTTGATGTTGACTCAAGTGGATCAACAGCAGGATAAATACCAAGCTCAACAATTGAACGTGAAAGAACTGTTGTAGCATCAAGATGTGCAAATGTTGTAGCAGGAGCCGGGTCAGTTAAGTCATCTGCAGGAACGTATACAGCCTGAACGGATGTAATAGAACCATTCTTTGTAGATGTAATTCTCTCCTGAAGAGCACCCATTTCTGTCTGAAGAGTTGGCTGATAACCAACGGCTGATGGCATACGGCCAAGAAGCGCTGAAACCTCTGAACCGGCCTGTGTAAATCTAAAGATATTATCAATGAAAAGAAGTACATCCTTTCCACCTTTATCTCTGAAATACTCAGCCATAGTAAGTCCTGTAAGACCAACTCTCATTCTGGCTCCAGGTGGTTCGTTCATCTGACCGAATACCATGGTAGTCTTCTCAATAACTCCTGATTCTTTCATTTCGTAGTAAAGGTCATTACCTTCACGGGTACGCTCACCTACGCCTGTGAATACAGAATATCCACCATGCTCAGTAGCAATATTTCTGATTAACTCCTGAATAAGTACTGTCTTACCTACACCGGCACCTCCAAACAGACCTATCTTACCACCCTTCTGATAAGGACAAAGTAAGTCAACAACCTTGATACCTGTCTCAAGCATCTCTGTTGATGTCGCCTGTTCTTCAAATGTTGGAGCTTTTCTGTGTATAGGCATATACTCCTGTACTTTAGGAGCTGGTTTATTATCTATAGGATCACCCAGAACATTGAACATACGTCCTAATGTCTCTTCACCAACAGGTACTGATATTGGAGCACCTGTAGCAACAGCTTCCATGCCTCTTACGAGACCGTCTGTAGGACCCATGGCAATACATCTTACTGTATCGTCACCAAGATGCTGTGCAACTTCGATTACAAGCTTAGCACCTTCTTTAGTCGTTACATCGATAGCTGAATTGATTTCTGGCAGGTTACCGTCTGTGAACTTAACATCAAGAACGGCACCGACAATCTGAGTGATTTTACCAATATTCTTTTCTGCCATTTTTGCCTCCATTTTATTTTTATCTTACTCGATGGCGTTAGCACCGGCGATAATTTCTGTAAGTTCCTGAGTAATAGAACCCTGACGTGCTCTGTTATACTTAAGCGACAGGTCAGAAATCATCTCTTCTGCATTACTTGTGGCATTATCCATAGCCTGCATTCTCGCACCATTCTCACTCGCAACGGCTTCAATAAGAGCACCATATATAAGACTACACACATACTTCGGTATAATCATATCAAGTGCTTCTCCTTCTTCCGGCTCATAATTCATAGGTGTTGTATCTGCCTGCTTATCACTATCTGTCTTAACCTGCTCCTTATCGACAGGTAAAAGTCTGATAAGTGTCGGAACATGAACAACTGTATTCTTAAAAGATGTATATGCAAGATAGATTTCTCCAATCTCTCCATCTGTAAATGCCTTAAGCACTTCATCACATATTTCTCTTGCATCTGTATACAATGGATTGTCAATTACATCTGAATAATCTGCCTTGATTGTATATCCTTTTCTTTCAAATACTTCTCTGCCCTTACGTCCGATAGCATATATTAATGCATCTTCCTTACGGATATCTCCATCAGTAACCAGCTTGGTTATATTAGAATTATAACCACCTGCAAGTCCCCTGTTAGCAGTAATTACAATAACCGCCTTCTTCTCTGAATCACCTGCTGTCAGGTACTTATGATTAATGTTGCCTGACTTGGCAAGCATACTGCATACAGTATCATACATCAGATCGAAATATGGTTTTGTACTTTCTGCCTTTCCCTTCGCTTTCTGAAGTTTAACAGTGGATACAAGCTTCATGGCTTTGGTAATCTGTCCGGTACTTTGAATACTGTCTCTACGCCTTTTTATGTCTCTCATTGAGGCCATAATCAATTACCTCCATTCCAGCCTTTCGGCTGTTTCATAATAGTTGCGAAGCAGCTTACGGCTACAAGCCGCAAGACGTTTACCCCTTATGCCATGTTTTATTTAAATGTTTTCTTAAATTCTTCAATAGCACTAACTAATGCCTTTTCTGTTTCATCATCAAGCACCTTTGTATCTCTGATTTTTTCAGGAATTGAAGGATACTTAGTATCAATGAAATCAAATAATCCCTGCTGGAAGTCTAATATTCTTTCAACTTCAATATCAATCACATACTTCTTTGTAACAGCATATATAATAATAACCTGATATTCTACAGGCATTGGCTTATACTGTGGCTGCTTAAGCATCTCTTTGATTCTTTCACCCTGTGCAAGCTTCTCCTTAGTATCGGCATCAAGTTCTGAGCCAAACTGTGCGAATGAAGCAAGCTCTCTATACTGGGCAAGCTCAGTACGGATAGGTGCAGCAATCTTCTTAATAGCCTTAATCTGTGCAGCACCACCAACTCGTGATACTGAAAGACCGGCATTAATAGCAGGTCTGAAACCAGAGTTAAACATCTCAGTTTCAAGATATATCTGACCATCTGTAATTGAAATTACATTAGTTGGAATATATGCTGAAACATCACCAGCCTGTGTTTCAATGATTGGAAGTGCTGTAAGAGAACCTCCACCGTATTCATCTGACATTCTGGCTGCTCTTTCAAGAAGTCTTGAATGAAGATAGAATACATCACCAGGGTAAGCTTCACGTCCTGGTGGTCTCTTAAGAAGTAATGACAGTGTACGGTATGCTGCAGCATGCTTACTTAAATCATCATATACTACAAGTACATCGTCTCCTCTTTCCATCCATTCCTCACCTATGGCACAGCCTGAGTAAGGTACTATATACTGTAATGGTGCCAGCTCACTTGCTGTAGCTGCTACTACTGTAGTATAGCTCATAGCACCATATTCCTCGAGAGTCTTAACGATACTTGCAACTGTTGATGCCTTCTGACCGATGGCAACGTAAATACAATGTACCCCCTGACCCTTCTGGTTAATAATTGTATCAATGGCAATGGCAGTCTTACCTGTCTGTCTGTCACCGATAATAAGTTCTCTTTGTCCTCTTCCGATAGGTACCATCGCATCAATAGCCTTAATACCTGTCTGTAATGGTGTATCAACTGACTTTCTTGTAATAACACCAGAGGCAACTCTTTCTATCTTACGGAACTTGTCTGTATTAATTGGTCCTTTACCATCTATTGGCTGACCTAAAGCATTAACAACACGTCCTGTTAAGGCATCTCCTACAGGAACCTCAACAACTCGTCCTGTTGTCTTAACAGTATCACCTTCGTTAATGTTTTTTGAGTCACCAAGTAAAACGGCACCGACGTTATCTTCTTCCAAGTTAAGTACCATTCCGTATACTTCACCAGGGAACTCAAGAAGTTCTCCCTGCATAGCCTTTTCAAGACCATGTATACGGGCAATACCATCAGCTACCTGAATAACTGTACCAACATCTGATACTTCAAGGTCCGTAGAATATCTTTTAATCTGCTCTTTAATAACTGAGCTGATTTCTTCCGGTCTTAAATTCATGGAACTAACGCACCCTCTTTCTAATAAAGTACAAGATTAAACCTCCTGCCTATGCAAGCTGAATCTTTTTAAGATTCTTGGCAATCTCGTCTATTTTTGTCTTAATGCTGCTATCAACTACTCTGTCACCTATTCTTATTACCATGCCGCCAATGAGTGATTCATCAACATTATAAGTAATCTCAAAGCTTACATAATCTGTAGTATCACGCAGTCTGCTTTCAACTCTTTCCTTCTGTTCATCAGATAAAGGTCTTGCTGTTGATACACTTACAACACCAATCTTTTTATATTCCTTTACCTTCTCTTCAAAGTACTTAAGAGTATCAACAATCTTTGCCTGTCTGTCTTTAGACACCATAATGACAAGCAGTCCGGTCATATCCTTTGAAACAAATTCACCGAAAATGTTCTTGATGACCTCTTCTTTTTCTTCTTTTTTGATTTTAGGATGATTCAAAAATTTACCAAGCTCGTCATTGTCATCAAAAGCCTTAATTACAGCTTCTGCCTCATCAAATAAGGCATCGACTCTTGATTCCTCTACGGCAAGGTCAAATAATGCATCACCGTAAGTTGTCTGAACTAGCTTAGCCATGTCTTTTCACCCATTTCATTTAATGTCTCTTCTATAAGAGCATCATTTTCTTTATCATCAATTGACTTTGCAACGAGTTTTGATGCCATAACAGAAGCAACTGCAATAATCTGCTGCTTAACTTCATCGGCAACTCTCTGTTTTTCAAGCTCAGCTTCCGTATTGGCTCTTGCAATAATTCTGGCAGCTTCTTCTTTTGCCTCATCGACAATCTTCTGCTCATTATGCATGGCAACCTTACGAGCTTCACTTAATATTGCCTCAGCTTCCTTATCAGCCTGTTTAAGCTTTTCTTCGTATTCCTGCTTAAGTTCTGCCGCCTTAGCCTTATCCGCCTTAGCACCTTCCCTGTCACTTGTTATCTTATCCTGTCTCTTCTTGAGCATATTTCTTACTGGATTGAATAAAATGTAAGAAAGCAGAATAAATAAAACAAATACGTTAAAAGCAGTAATTGCTGCATCCAGAAGAAGCTGATAATCAAGACCAAATAATCGTCCATCATCTGCCAGCGCAATAAATGTACTTCCTATTAAATTCAAGATTTTAGCCTCCTTCCTATCAGCTTAACTATCTGATTAAACCAAAATCAGCGTTCACTGACAAAATATCTTGTCAATTAGCCTTTAAATGGCTGAACAAACATTAAGATAATAGCTACGGCAAAACCATAAAGACCTGTTGTCTCGGCTACGGCCTGACCAAGTAACATTGTTGATGTGATGTCTGACTTTGCTCCCGGATTACGTCCAACAGCGGCAGCACCATGTCCTGCTGCGATACCCTGTCCTACACCAGGACCTACACCTGCGATCATTGCGATACCAGCACCAATTGCTGACATAGCCTGAATAAATTCCTGTCCACTAATATTCATGTTTCAATCCTCCATTTTATAAATTTTGTCAGCTGTAACAATGGATATTCCACTGTATACAACCCTGTGACTGGACATGTATTGGTAACAATACATAAGTGCCGGTTAATCTTCGGCAATCTTGTCGTTGACATATACCATTGTCAACATACTGAATACGTATGCCTGAATACATCCTGAGAACAAGTCAAAATAAGCATGTAATAATGCCGGATATCCTAATGTATAAGGATTAACCAGATCATATATCAAGCCCATAAGAACTGTTCCTGACATAACATTACCAAACAAACGTAATGAAAGAGACAGCGGTACAGCAAATTCACCAATTAAGTTAATCGGGAATAAGAATGGTAATGGCTGGAACAGTGCTGTAAAATGCTTAACACCATTCTTCTTGATACCATTAAACTGCACAAGTATAAATGTTATTACACCAAGTGCAACTGTAACGCCATAGTCTGCGGTAGGTGGTCTGAGTCCAAAAAGACCAGAAATATTAGATATAATTATAAATAAGAATAAAGTAGAAATATAATTAACAAATCTGCTTGCATTCCTACCCATAATGCCATCTACCATTGTTCCGAGCATCTCTACAATGAGTTCTACTACATTAAGAAATGGTCCCGGAGTGTCTGTTGCTTCTGCCTTGTTTAACTTGACTCTGGCGATTATTGCCATGACAAGTATAAAGATAGAAACAAGCAGCATAGCCACATGTGTCGTATTAAGCGAGAAATCATAATCGATTCCGGGTATCCTGAACGAATACAGCGACTTAATCATAAAGCTGCTGTCACATGCGACAACTGATGTCATCATTGTGCTTCCCACCTTTTCACCTTCCTTTTTTAATTTTGGCTGTTAACCTATGAGTAAACGGCTGTAAATAAGCCGATACTTTCATTGCAAACATTCCAATCAAAGCACATACGAGATTGCCCAGATTGAAAATATACAATGCGGCAAACAAAATAAACATAACTGCCAGTCTTATAAAATATCCAAGCAGATAAGTCTTTCTTGCGTCTGCCCTGCCATAAACGACTTTTCGTATCTTAAAACTCATCTGAAATGAACTAAAAACAGAATATAACACACCTGCAAGAAATCCCGTGGCATATAATATATCGGAAAAACATGCCAATATTACAATCTCACCGATAACTAAATATAATAAATCAACCAGCAATACCTCAGGCAGTGCCTCATTTAACTCTTTAATCTTCTCTAACATAAATCTGAAACCTATACCCTTATATACTGTATAACATAGCTGTTACTCTGAACATTCAAATATATATGAAAAACATTCTCCTGTCATAAATACAATCACTGAAACATATAATTAATATATACTCATGTTATTGTTCATTATCATCTTTAGTCTTTCTGTTAAGTATCTCATTAATATGGTCTTCCTGTTCTTTCTTACGCCTGCGTTCATCTGCTCTTACCGTATTCATCGCCAGAACATATGCATTTCTGGCTCCCGCTGCTATACCAATGATAAGCAATGGCACTGTAAACCATGTTCCGAATTTCTTATCAAGCCATAAACCTAATGCAAGACATAGAAAAACTGGAACCATAATACTAATTCCTATCTGTGATATAAGCACTATATTACGATATTGTGAACTATTTTTGCCCATTCATTCATCCCTTCAATACTTTCGTCACTTTTAACTATAACATTTTATGTTCATAAAGTCCATTAATTTGTTAAAATTTTAATAATCTTTTTCAATAATTTTCTGCTGGAAATGTGTTTCTTCTTATTATAAATATACCCACATATTTACTGGCTTTCTTTAACAATTATATCGGCAATTCTTCATTTATTATCAAATATTTAATGCGGTAAATATCTATATAATATTAAAGAACGTAACATGTCAGTAAATCAATTAAAACATCAGCGTAAGTATGTATACTGATTTTTCTATCCTGTTTACAAAAAATGCCATCAAAAGAAAATGAGTCTATATTAATTTTTCTCATATTCTGATAAAATATCAAGATACTGCCCAAACGTATCACTATATATTGCAGTAAGCAGCTCATTGAGCCTGTACAATGCTGCCTCAAGCATGTCTTTGGAAATAATATTCTTATTACAGGCATCCGCAAGCTCATCTAAATCAACCACCCTTACAAATCCTGTATTATCGATTATCACATCTGCCAGCAGGTCTGTAAATACATACCTATCCTCCCGTACATTATAATCTGTGTCAATAATGTCACAATAAACATACGCAAGTGAATTATCCTCCTTATAGAACCTGCTTATTTTCCAGCCCTTATCAAGGCAATAATAAGAACAGCCATGGGAAAATTCTTTCTTAGGATGAATGGTCTTCCAGCTTGTAATTATCTTTTTATCGTCCCTATGAATTATTATATCATCCTTAAGATTAATACATTCATCGGGAATTAACCTTTTTCTGAACAGAGTTGCCATATGCTTCCCTCCATAAATATTAGTCTGTGCCAACATCTGTTACACGCTTAGCAGGCACTAATTTATAATAGAAAATTATACCAATTTATTGCCTAAAAAGCAATTTATAAATATCCGTATTACTGCATTTTCCAATCTGCCTGCCAGCCATAAAACATAAACTATAATATAATTATAACAGTCCGTCATTTAAACGTTTAATCATCCGCTGCATAAAAAAATACAGGACTTTAACGCAACGGCAATATATGTAAATACAGATTTGGTTTATATAACTTTCTGTATTCTTTATATTTTCTCTGCGTATCAGTCCTGCGGTTTAGAAACTACGCTATATCCATATTTTACAAATCTATACTAATACTGCGTCCTGTAGAATCATACTTATAATATCTTACTCCTGCTGCATTCAGCATTCTTTTTGATGCTATTACAGAAGCTGTATCAGCATATTTATCACTGTCATATACAAGGGTCTTAATTCCTGCCTGTATTATAGCCTTTGCACATTCATTACATGGAAATAATGTAACATACATCTTGGCATTATCAAGACTTCCACCCCTGTAATTAAGTATTGCATTAAGCTCGCTGTGAGCCGTATACATATATTTATTATCGAGCGGATCTCCCTCCCTGTTCCATGGAAATTCATCATCTGAACAGCCTATTGGAAGTCCGTTATATCCCATAGACAGTATCTTATTATCTTCACTTACAATACATGCTCCAACCTGTGTATTCGGGTCTTTTGATCTTAATGCCGAAAGCTTTGCCACTCCCATAAAATATTCATCCCATGAAATATAATCAGTTCTTTTATTACTCATATTTTACCGCTGCCAAAGGTATCCTTAATCAATGGTTGAGCCATTATAACTGTCTCCGCCATATTATCTGTGCCCTGTTATCATTTATTATTCTAAAAATGATAACGCTTCCTTTCATTATATTTTTATATTAAGCCTTAAGTTTTATAAATAATCTAATCTTCAAGCATGCTTATTCTTCTCTTATGTCTTTCATCGCCTGAAAATTCTGCATCTATAAATGTATCAGCTATTCTGAATGCAAGTTCAGGTCCTATAACTCTTGCCCCAAGGCATAGTACATTAGCATCGTTATGCTGTCTTGTTGCCTCTGCACTAAAGCAGTCACTGCATAATGCTGCTCTTATTCCTTTAACCTTGTTGGCTGCAATACTCATTCCTATACCTGTACCACAAAGAAGTATTCCAAGTTCGCATTCACCGCCTGTTACAAGAGCTGTAACCTTTTTTGCATATACAGGATAATCGCAGGACTCATTAGTATAACAGCCTGTATCCTTACATTCTATTCCTCTTTTTTTCAGATGCTCTATTAACTGATTCTTTAAATTAAGTGCACCATGGTCGCAACCTATTGCTATCATTTCATCCTCATTTCTGCCTTTGCAGGCTGTTTATTAATTACTATTGCATCCCAGACTGAGATATATAACAATATAGATACATACTTAATCAATTCTCTGTATCCATACTTTCTTTACCCATTATATTACGGGCAGCCTTTTCAATCAATACATATAATTGCTCAAAACAATGGTTATATTCTTCCAGCCCCTTGCCATAAGGATCAGAAACATCTGCCTCTGTATCTCCTGCATATTCTGCAAGCGTGTATACATTAATGGCACGGTCATATTTATTATATATCTTCTGCTTCATCGAATTATCCATAACCAGCACGAGAGTATTATTATCAAAATCATCATTTTGTATCTGCATTGTACTGTCACTTCCCATAATCATGCCATGTCTTGAAGCCACAGCAACCGCTTTAGGATTATATGGTTCAGGAAAAAGCACTACCATTCCTCTTGACTGCACAAGTATATCCGTATCCTGTAAAAATGTGCCCATGATTGTAGCTGCCATAGGGCTTCGGCAGGTATTTCCATTACATACAAATATTATTTTATTAATGGTATTCATTCAAGTCTCCATTCCGTATATCTATGCATATATCTATACATCAATTATAGCATGTTATAATCTCAACCTTAAATTCTATATATTTATACATTAATTATAGTATGTCCTGCTGCCTTAATAAGCCTGTTCATTACAGCCTGTCCAACATCATTAGTAGAAAAGCTCTCTGAATATATATACTGTACGCCAAGCTTGTCAAAATCCCTTAAAGCTGCATATAGGTTATGTGCAACAGTCTTCTCATCATTTTTGCTTCCTACAACCTTTACAATTCCGCCTGTATACAGGGAACTATCCTCCATTGTCGTCATAATGCCAACCTTATATCCATCACTTTCTTTCTGTCTTGTAAGCTCGTTAATCTTTTGTATTACAGCTTCTGTTGCTCCCTCAACTATTGCAAGATCTGCATCCGGTGCATAATGTTTGTATTTCATGCCCGGAGCCTTAGGTACTACGCCCTCTTTAACACTTCCCATAATTGCAGGATCTATCCTGACCTCTCCTAACACCTCTTCAAGCATGCTCTTAGTTATATAACCCGGACGAAGTATTGTAGGTATCTTTTCACTAAGGTCAACTATCGTTGATTCAACACCTATATCCACCGTATCATCCTCAATAATCATATCAATACGTCCATTCATGTCACTTATTACATGCTCTGCTTTTGTAGGACTTGGTTTACCCGATGTATTTGCACTTGGAGCAGCTATATACACGCCCGAATCTTTTATAAGCTTTGCTGCCACCGGATGACTTGGCATTCTTATAGCAACCGTTCCCAGTCCTCCTGTTATTGTTTCAGGAACGATGTCCGATTTTTTCAATATCATTGTAAGAGGTCCCGGCCAGAACTTGCCAGCAAGCCTTAATGCATTATCATTGACTTCTGTTGAAAGCTTATATAATGCCTGTATATCCGCAATATGAACTATAAGTGGATTATCTGATGGTCTTCCCTTTGCCGCATATATCTTAGCAGATGCTTTTGAATCAAGTGCATCTGCGCCAAGTCCGTATACAGTCTCTGTAGGAAATGCCACAAGACCTCCATCTCTTAATATCTTACCTGCCTTATCATATATTTTCTGATTATCAGCTTCTATCTGTGCTGCCTCTAAAGCTGCAGCATCATCCTTATGTTTAATCTTAGCTATTATCGTTTCCATTTTCAATCTCCATTTCCTATTGATGTCCGTACAAAATAACCAAACGGACACCATCTGCCGTCAGAAGCAATTTTAAGACTTAATTGCGAATCCTACTGCTTCATAAAATAATCTATAATCCCATTATACAATGACAATGCAACCTTTTCCTGATATTCATCCGATATCAGAAGCTGAGCTTCCTCCGGATTAGATAAAAACCCACACTCTGCAATAACAGCCGGTATCTTTGTGTGTATAAGCATATAATAGGTGGAATCTGATTTTGCCTGTCTTTTATTATTTCCATCTGCATATTTCTTAAATGTATCCTGTATACACTCTGCAAGCTTCTTTCCATCCGCAGAATATTTATAATAAAACACCTGCGCACCCTTAACCGAGCTGTTCTGAAAGCTGTTCTGATGGATACTTACTACAATATCAGCATTACTGTCCTCTATTATACTGCATCTCTTCTTCATATCAGCTATCTTTTTATTACTGTCTGATTCCTCATATAATCCATTTTCATCGCTCCTAGTCATTGTAACACTTATTTGAGCCTCTTCAAGCTTTTTTTTAAGTTTAAATGCTATTGCCAGATTTACATCCTTTTCAAGTATTCCATCTGTACTTTTTTTACCCGGGTCTATTCCCCCATGTCCACTGTCAATAACCACTTTCTTATCAGACATATCTATTACCATATTCTGCTCATCATCATTGTCTTTAGCAGGATATATTTCGTCCTCTGATAATAACCATGTTTCCCGGCTGCTTTTTCCTGGAAGGCATACATATACCGAGAGATATACGCATATTATAAGAAGTATTGACATAATAATTTTTAAAGTTGTATTATTCATAATTACCTTAATTACATAGTTTTGTTTAACTATATGACTGATAATTATTTTTTATTCATAATTACAATATATAGATTTATATTACAATTATTAACACACAAAAATCCCCTATATATCATAAGATATACAGGGGATTGAATCTGTTTATTACAGATTATGTAATGCTATATCCTACTGTGGATTAGGAGCACCAACTGGACAGACACCAGCACAAGCGCCACAATCTACACATACGTCAGCATTGATTTCCATATGAGAAGCTCCTTCTGAAATAGCTTCAACAGGACATCCTGCTGCACAAGCACCACAATTGATGCATTCATCATTAATTACATATGCCATGATAAAATTCCTCCTTAAAAGATTTTGTTTACTTATTATACGATATATAAAAAAAAAATTCAACCAAATAGTAATATACAAATGTTTTTTAATATATACAAATCTGCTGACCTAAAAATAAAATATAAATTCCGGTTATGTACAACATATAAACTGCGATTATATATAACATATAAATTCCAGTTATATACAATATATAAATTCTGGTTATATACATCATATAAATTCCGGTTGACTTTTTTTATTATCAATATTATATTTATTATACTATGGTGTTATGTCGATAATGCTTACAGATTATTTTATATGTATGCACTTTCCTTACACTTTAATTTTATAATATAACAGGAGGACAATCATGAGTAGAATTACCAAGGACACAACAATTGGTGAAGCAATACAGATAGATGCAGGAATTGTTCCAATTCTTATGGGAGCTGGAATGCACTGTGTAGGATGCCCATCATCTGCCGGTGAGACAATCGAAGAAGCTGCTATGGTACATGGCATTGACTGCGATGACCTTATGGAAGAGATTACAACTTACTTACAGTCATTAGCTTAATTTATTAATTAATGAATAACAGGACTGTTACTTTAAGAATATACAGATATAATTATACTTTGCTATATTTATGCCTGGTTCTTATCGTAACAGTCCTTTTTATTGTAATCACAAAGGGGAACTTTATGATTTATGAATACTGTGCAAGGTCTTTATATCTTCCCTGCTTTTCTTTAAAATGCCATGAAGTTATGGATTAGTGTGATATATAATTTCCCATGAACCTGCAAAAGGCACTTTTTTGTTTAATATTTAATTTTATTGTTTTAGTTTTACCAGATATGTATTGTTCTGATTATCAGATATTAAGAATATCCTGATACATAGGTATATTAAATGCCTGTATACAGAATACATCTTCTTCATATGGAAATTTTTTTATCTGTATTTTATATTCCTTATATATTTTTCTTACTAATCTTTCCGAATATGTAAATGCCATAAAGCTTATATCACTTATCATATTCTTATACTCTTCAAGAAATAATTTAAGATATCCTATTCTCCACATATTAAGTCCGGCTACAGCCAGTTTTATATCACAGCTCATAAACAGATTCTCCCAGTTACCATCGCCATATTCCATATCTAATATAACTATATCATAATTCTCTGCAAGTATACGTGATATTTTTGCTTCATCAGTCCTTCCATAAAATGTTATATCACGATATTCAAACTCATTAATCCTGTTATATTGTTTTTTTGCCATCTGCCTTATTTTAATATAATCATTATGCCCATTGCACTCAACAAGTGCAATCCTAAGCCCATACACCCCTAAAAGACAGCCGGCAAGTGCAATACAGGTACTTGTTGTTCCAACACCTCTGCCTAATCCCATACATCCTATTGTAATATTCTTATGATATATTCTATTATATATTGTTTTTTCTTTTCTGGTATTGTACCCTTTCAATCTGATTTTTTTATTTTTTAAATTTATATAACCTGACTTCATAAGACCTGACTCTTATCCTTATTTTTCATTTTCAGACTCATTTTAAAAGTCCGTATTAACTGTATTAAGCTTATCAATTTTGTTTTTATCTGCAAACACCACATATTCTTATTATTTTTTTGTGATATTGCAAATGCCCCCGGAAAATCTTCGCTTAATATGTCCCATGACATTTTGTCAAATAATTCGTTTTTTTCATACCATCTATATATGCATGGTATTCTTACACACCTGTTACTTATGCCCGACTCTTTTATTGTTCTGTAAAATGTATCTCCATCACTGTGATTAACTGCAATAATTATATCATCTGAAAGACCACTTATTATACATCGCTGCTGCATCCATCTGTATCCTATATCAGTAATCATAATATTAATGCCAGCTTCATTTTTCTTATTATTTATTGCAGCCGTACCACAATCATATACAACATAGTCATATTCCTTTAAACTATATTGTATATTATTACTATCTTTAAAAATTATACTTATTCTGTTTAATAAAAAAGTCCCATCCTCCTGTGGTATACCTTTGACTATCTCACTTATAAGGTCATTTTGATATCCATTTCCAATGCATAACACCTTATATCCGTTGCGTGCAATATATGATGACAGACAAAGACTTATATGTGTTGCACCAATTCCATGACGCATTGCATGTATATATATTTTCTGAGACTTATTGTGAACTGACTGTTTATTTTCCTCTGATTGCTTAAGCAGTCCCTCCAGCTCTTTTCTTATATTCCTAACTTTCCTAAAACGCTGAAAAGGGTTATGCCTTATGCACTTATTAATTACATGGTATAAATCCTTAGACTGTATATGACACTCCTGCACCATATACAAAAGTACCATCCCGAAGCTATAGATATCAGCCGTCATGTCAATGCCTGCACCAAAGAACTGTTCCGGCGCTGCAAAACCTACACTTCCATAGCATTGCTTAACATTCTGGCCATTAAAGACTGAATTATCAAAATCAATAATTCTTATATTATTATTACCATCTATCATAATATTATCCGGCTTCAGATCCATATGAATAATGCCTGTATTCTCATAGTTATGTATATATTCCAGTATATTACATATCTGTATGGCAATATCAAGAATCTGTATATATGAAGGCTTATATTCCTTACAATAAGCTGACAAAGATTTACCAGCAATATATTCTTCAATAATGCAGATACTATTACTGTCCTTTATAATATCATAAATCTGTGGTATTCCGGGATGTCTGAGTAACTTAATTATATCTGCCTCCTGCATGATACGCATATCATTACATTCAAAAATCTTGGCAATTCTTAACTGGTCAAGCAATCTGTGCCTGACAATATATACCTGAGAATGTGACGTATCTGCTATATGGCTTACTATATCATATCCGTCTGATAACAATTATTATATGCTCTTCACCTCACTTTATAATCAGTTCTCGTCTCTGAAAATATTATACTATATTATTAATATATTTGCAATATAAATAATAATTATTTTTTATATTTTTTTAATGTTTACAGACAAGATATATCCGTTATAATCTTTACATATCCATAAAAAATGGGTATTATAAATTTAGGATATTACCGATAGGAAGTGATTATATGAAGATAGAAAAATTAAGTGAAAATCAAATACGCTGTACTCTTAATAAGTCAGATCTTGCATCAAGACACCTAAAGATTAGTGAGCTTGCATATGGCAGTGAAAAGGCTAAAGAGCTGTTTCGTGACATGATGAAGCAGGCATCATATGAGCTTGGCTTTGAAGCAGATGACATTCCGCTGATGATTGAAGCAATACCTGTATCTTCAGAATGTATCGTCCTAATAGTTACGAAAGTAGATGATCCTGAAGAATTAGACACCCGTTTTTCTAAGTTTTCACCATTTGGTGATGAATATGATGACGATGAAATACCATTTGATGACTATGATTCACTGGAAACTATTGACAGCTATGGCTACGATGATATGAATATACCTTCAGCAGATGACGAGCTTGATTATTCTGATGATGCAGTTGATAATGATATATTTAATCTTTTTAATAAAGTCAATAAATATCTTAATGAATCAGATAATTCATCTGATACTATTATTAACCCGGTTTCAGAAAGTAATACAGACTCTGATAATTTATATAACAGGGATAATAATACACCTGATAATAACGAGCGTATTGTACGAATTTTTTCCTTCAGGGATTTTGATACATTTACAGAAGCTGCCAAAGTTATACAACCGGTATTTACCGGCAGAAGCTCTATTTACAAGTCTCCAAAGGATATGCGTTATTATCTTACACTGGAAAAGGGCAGATGCTCATCCATTAATTTTAACAAGACATGTAATATGCTTTCGGAATACGGAACCAAAGAGAATATGAACAGTGCAAGCGTAGATTTCTTTGAGGAACACTGGGAATGTTTAATCAAAGGACATGCTATTCAGGCAGGTGCAAGGCTATAGCATATTAACAATATAATATTTATATTTTTAATATTTTATTATAACCTGTCTGCATAGATTATCGGATATACACATAAAAGGGACGTATATATCAGAAAAAAATATATAATAGTGTTATCTATAGAATATTTTTTATTACTCTATAGGCAACAACATTATATATAATTTTCTTATATACGTCCCTTTATTAAAAATCATTTTATACCGGTCTGTTCTCTCTTGTAAGCAGGTCTGCAAATCTTGTCTGCTCCGGTATCCATGCCATCTTGACAGTTCCTATAGGACCGTTACGCTGTTTGGCAATAATAATCTCTGCAATACCTTTAATCTCTGTATCTTTATGATAATAATCATCTCTATATAAAAACATAACAACATCGGCATCCTGCTCAATCGCTCCCGACTCTCTAAGATCCGATAACATCGGTCTGTGATCAGGTCTTTGCTCAACTGCACGGCTTAACTGCGATAATGTTACAACCGGCACGTCAAGCTCTCTTGCAAGTGCTTTAAGAGCTCTCGATATATCTGATATCTCCTGCTGTCTTGAATCTGTGCGTCCGCTTCCGCTCATAAGCTGTAAGTAATCGATAATTACAAGTCCAAGATTATTTTCCATCTTATATTTCCTGCACTTAGAACGCAGCTCTGCAATAGATATTCCCGGCGTATCATCAATTATTAATTGTGACTTCGCTATGCTGTCGGCACCTTCTACCAGCTTGCCCCAGTCGTTAGAATCAAGTCTTCCTTTTCTTAACTTGTCAGCATCTACCGTAGATTCCAGTGAGAGCATACGGTTGACAAGCTGTACATCTGACATTTCCAGACTGAATACTGCAGTTGTTATGCCCTGTTTAATAGCAACATTTTCTGCCACATTAAGTACAAATGCCGTCTTACCCATAGATGGTCTTGCCGCAACCAATATAAAATCAGACGGCTGTAATCCTGACAAATATGCATCAAGATCTTTAAATCCCGTCGGCACACCTGTTACCGCTCCTCTGTTCTTAGCTGCCGCAGATATCTTATCAAGTGCTTCCAAAACGACCTTGTCTATAGGCGTATATTCATGACCACCTTTATTTTTAACAAGGTCAAATATCCTTTTTTCAGTATCAGCAAGTATATCCTCTGTCTTATCCTTGCCCTCATAACACTGTGAGGCAATTGCTTCATTTACCCGGATAATATTCCTTAATATGGCTTTATCCTTAACTATTGAGGCATAATGTCTTATATTGGCCGATGTCGGTACAGAAGATAATAATGCCCTTATAAATTCCAGACTATAAGATTCCGGTGGAACATCTCTCTCTTTAAGACTCTCCTGAAATGTTACAATATCAACCGGTTTTCCTTCATTATTCATATCAACCATAGTCTGAAACATAATGCCAAACTGCCTGTGATAAAAATCATCGTATACAAGCATCTCTCCTGCGGTAATTATAGCCTGCTTATCCATCAGCATAGAACCAACTACAGACTGCTCTGCCTCAAGACTGTTGGGCATTATCCTTGTAATTCCAGCTTCTTCCATTACTTGTCTTCTCCGACTACAACAGTAAGCTTCGCTGTTACTTCTTTGTGAAGTTTAACAGTTACAATGTGTGTTCCTAATGTCTTGATAGGCTCATCAAGCTTCATCTTTTTCTTATCTATGTCAAGGCCAAGCTGTTTTTTTGCCTCTGCTGATATCTCCTTAGTTGATATAGTACCAAATGTCTTTCCGCCTTCACCAGTCTTCATTGTAAGCTTAACCGGCTTTTCTTCCACCTTTACCGCAAGCTCCTTAGCTTCCTGCAGCTCTTCTGCTGCCTGCTTTGCCTGTCTTGCCTTTTCAAGCTTAAGGTCATTAAGATTCTTTGCATTAGCTTCAAGTCCCAGCTTCTTAGGCAAAACATAGTTTCTTGCATAACCATCATTTATTTTAACAATCTGTCCCTTTTTCCCAAGTGATTTAACATCCTCTAATAAAATTACTTCCATTGCTTATCCTCCATTTTCAGATATATTATTTATATTTCGCCTTCTGCAAGCATACTATCCAAGGTTTGTTTAATCTTGTTCACTACCTGCTCCGGTGTCATATCCTTCAGCTGTGCCCCGGCAATGCTCATATGACCGCCACCGCCAAGTTTCTCCATGACAAGCTGTACATTTACTTCATCTATAGACCTTGCACTTATATATATAGTATCGTTATATGCCGTTATTACAAAGGATGCTTTTATTCCCGATATATCAAGCAGTTGATTGGCTGCCTTAGCACCACCTATAGTCGGGCTTTCAAGACCTTCTCCGTCAAATATGGTTATGGCAAATGCATCCTTATATACCTCTGCCCTGCTGACGGCATGTGCAATCGCTTTATATTCATCCATGTCATTTCTTAACATCTTCCTTACCCGTGTCACATCAGCACCATGGCGTCTTAAATATGCCGCCGCCTCGAATGTTCTAGGTCCTGATTTACTGTTAAATCCATCTGTATCAATGGAGATTCCAGCATACAACGCATCCGCTTCAAATGCCCTTATCTTGACACCATCATCCACATATTGAATCATCTCTGTAATCATCTCCGCTGCCGACGATGCATACGGATCAACATAAGAAAGCACTGCATTATTAATTGAATCACTTGACTGCCTGTGGTGGTCAAATACTACGATAGTCTTACATACTTCCAGAAGCTGTGGACACTCTGCAAGTCCCGGCTTATTAACATCAACAACTATAACGGCAGTTTTATCATCCACATAATCAACAGCCTCCTCCCTGAGAAGAAACATATCTTCCGGATAATCATCCTTATCAATAAATCTGTTAATAAATGGCTTAACGCTCACTGTTATATCATTAATTACAATATGGGCTTTTTTACCAAGTTTACGGCATATAACATATATGCCCATTGCAGAACCAAATGAATCTATATCTGCCAGCTTGTGTCCCATTATAAGTACATTTTCATTATTCTCAAGAATCTGCCTTAAAGCATGTGCTTTTACACGTACCTTAACCCTTGTATTTTTCTCCATCTGCTGGCTCTTGCCGCCATAATAGCTTATCTTGTCATTTTCTTTAACTACAGCCTGATCTCCGCCTCGTCCAAGTGCAAGATCCATGGCTGCTTTGGCAACCTCATAATTCTTAGCATAGTCATTTGCACCTGTGCCAATACCCATACTCAGTGTTATAGTCATCTCGTTACCAATCTTTACATTCTTAATCTCTTCAAGCAGGCTGAATTTATCCGCCATAAGCTTTTCAAGAAACTTATGTCTGAATACAACAAGATACTTGTCTTTTTCCAGTTTTCTTACTATGGCTGCACCAACAGCAAAATACTTATTAACCCTTTTATCTACAAGTCCTATAAATAAAGAACGCCTAACATCATCAATACTGTCAAGAGCTTCTTCATAATTATCAATATATACCAGTCCAACAACAAAACGTTCATCCTTAATCTTCTGGATGTACATATTTATATCTGTCTCATCAAACATATACATGGCAAAAAAACTTCCACTGTTCTTGTTGTCTATAATTCCGACACTTCTTGTAAGATCATCTATATCTATACGTTTCATTTCAATACAGTAATCACGTTCCTGATATGAGATTCTTATCTCCTTTGCCTGAGTGTTATCTGGAAATACATTAGCCGTTATCTCAGGAAAAATATCCGAAATATTTTTCTTAAAATCCCTTTTTTTATTAGTCTTTTCCATCATTGCCTTATTCATCCACATAACCCTGCCACTGTTGTCAACAAGGCAGTATGGAACACTCATATCATAGAGAAGCTGCCTTTGTACCTGCGAATAATTCGATGAAAATTCAATCATATCCCTCATTATTCCCGGCTTTAAATACAATAAAACAAATATACATATAAGTATGTATGCAGCCATAAACCCACACATTACGACAGCCGCCTTAACGCTGATAAAAAACATTGATATATTTAAAAATACCAATACAATCCCAATATATACCGGCCACATAAAAAATGTCCGTAACTGTCCTGACATCTTAATCGACCTAGTCTTATTCTTATTTTTAAACATGTTACTCTCCATTCCTTCACGCCTGCCTTATGATAACCGGTCTATGACCGATAATTTCTCACATTAGTTCTCATTTCTGATTTTAACACTAATTACCATTGACACAATTCAAGAGCCGCTCGCAAATCCTGCTGCGAGCCGCTGGCCGGCTCCGCCTGCTTTTCATATCAGTAACCTCGCAATCCTCGCATATTGTAATCCCAGCCGGAGATTGAACCTCGGCTGAAACAGTATCGTTCCCCTTCTTTATAGAGAAAAGGGGCATCTCAGACTGAGATATAAGACATTCATACGCTACTTACACAGAATACGCATCTTAATAATAAATTAAACTTTATATATTATATCATCATTACAAATTAAAGTAAACATTTCAGAAATCATATTTGTATGACATACCATCATTATAAGTATCTCTGCTATTCAGATACACAAATTCACAAACGTATATCTGTATGACATCAGCGAATTTATCTTGCACTGAAACAAGCTTCCAGTTTATATCTGGGCGTGTTCGAGACTTTCACTCGTTAGAGCGCACCCATGGCGCGTAAACTAAAAAAAACTGATTCGGGTGAATAAAATCACCTGAATCAGCTTATAATTATAATTTACATTATTAAAATGTGCCCTGCCTCATGTCAGCATATGCCGGCATGTACAACTGATTAATATTATCAATTAATCAATTGAGTATGGCATTAAAGCAACGTGTCTTGCTCTCTTAACAGCTACTGTAAGAGCTCTCTGATGCTTTGCACAGTTTCCTGTAATTCTTCTAGGAAGAATCTTTCCTCTTTCAGAAACATATTTCTTTAATAAAGCAACATCTTTATAATCAAGTGCCTTGTTGGCATCTGCACAAAATACGCAAACTTTTTTTCTTCTACGCATAGGTCTTCTTCTCATCTGACCTTCTGGTCTTTCAGACTTCTTTTCTGGCATTCCAATTACCTCCTGTTTTAATTAAAAGGCAACCCTTCATCATCTACGCCATCAGGAATATTCATAAATCCATCCCCTGCTGCTGCGCTTGGCTCTGGTCTTGATGGTGTATATGCAGCCCCACCGGCTGAACCGGCTGCTGCTGAAGACTTGCTCTCAGCAAATTCCTGTTCTTCAACAACTACATCAGTAGTATAGACTCTCTGACCATCCTTATTGGTATAGCTACCAGTCTGTATTCTTCCAGTAATAGCAATCTTAGTTCCCTGATGAAGATACTTCTCAGCAAATTCACCCGATCTGCCAAATGCAACACAGCTAATAAAATCTGCCGTCTGCTCACTGCTATCGCCATTAGGTCTACGTCTTCTGTCTACTGCTAATGTATATCTGGCAACTGCCATTGAACCTGTTGCTGACTGAGAATATCTCACGTCAGGGTCTCTTGTCAGTCTACCCATTAAAATAACTTTGTTCATACTTACTCTCCTCTTCTATAAAAGAGTTGTTAAGCGAAACATTATATATTATTCTCCGTCTTTAACGATTAAGAATCTGATTACGTTTTCCATGATACGAATTCTATTCTCAACTTCTGCTGGACATGTAGCGTCAGCTTCAAACTTAATGAAGTTGTAGTATCCTTCGCTCATCTTCTGGATCTCGTATGCAAGCTTCTTCTTTTCGCATGTACCAGGATCTGTAATTGTACCACCGAAACGAGTAATAATATCTTTAACCTGTTCGATTGTAGTATTTCTTACTTCTTCCTCAACGTTTGCGCTAACAACTAATGCTAATTCATACTTATTCATTCTACGTCGCACCTCCTTCTGGTCTCTGGTCCCTTATTACTCTCAAGGAACAAGGAAATTATATATCACAGTTTATTATGATATCATATATTTATATCTTTGGCAAGTCTTTTTTTCTATTAATATACTTCTTTTTCTACCTTCTTTTTTTTAATATACTTATTTATCTTTTTTCCTTTTTTAATAAATGATATCCTAACATTTACTTTTTTAAGATTATTTATTAATACAACAATTATCATTGAAAATATAGCTGAATGAAACACTATATTATAGATATTATCATATGAAACCTTCATCATATTGAAGATTTTTATTATAATTATTGAAATAATATATAATGAAGCAAAGAGCAATGTATATTTTATATTATTTTAATTACGTTTTTTAACGTTTTTTATCAATTACAATTTTCTCCTGATACATTATTTTTAAAAAGCACTTTATTATTTACTATCATTATCTTTTCGTATATTCTTTGTATTCTTTTCAACAAGGGACCTTTTAACCATAATCTCATGTCCACAGCCAAGACATTTTAACTTAAAATCAGCACCAACTCTTAATATTTTCCATTCCCTGCTTCCACAAGGATGGCTTTTCTTTAACTGTACTATGTCACCTACTTCATATACCAGCATTATTATTCCTCCATTAAAATAGCTGCCGCAAAAATATATCTACTATAAAATATAAATTATTAAAGATTCATATATTTTATACCAGCTATTTTAACACGACAGCTTAATTTATCATATAAGTATTAAATCCAATTACATCGCTTATATTGTTATATTTAATTGGAACGCAGCAGGATGGTATCTTATACATTAATCACAATAAATTGTAGAGCCTATAATGCAGAAAATACTTTTCCCAGACTATCCTGTATAAGAAGATTAGCTTTCTTATCATATGGTGTACTTGATTTATTAATAAGAACCAGTTTATCACCTCTGTAATAATCAATAAGCCCGGCCGCAGGATATACCCCCAACGATGTACCACCTACTACTAATATATCAGCCTCTTTTATAAGCCTTACCGCCTCATTAATGTTATTTTCATCAAGTCCTTCTTCATATAATACTACATCCGGCTTGATTCTTCCGCCACATTTACATGTAGGAACACCTTCACTATTAATTATAGTATCAAGTCCATAAAACTCCCCGCATCGTTCACAATAATTTCTAAGAACTGATCCATGAAGTTCAATTACGTGTCTGCTTCCTGCCTTTTGATGTAATCCATCTATATTCTGTGTAATCACACCTTTTAACTTTCCACACTGTTCAAGCTCTGCTAACTTTATATGTGGCATTGATGGTTCAGCATCCGGAAACAGCATTTTATCTCTATAAAATCTAAAGAATTCTTCCGGTTTTCTAATATAAAATGTATGACTAAGAATAGTCTCCGGAGGATAATCATATGACTGGTTATATAATCCGTCAACACTCCTGAAATCCGGTATCCCACTCTCTGTTGAAACCCCTGCTCCACCAAAGAATACAACATTATCTGAGTTATCAATCCACTGCTTAAATTGCGCTATCTTTTCTTCATTCATTAATAATCACACCCAATACATCACAGCCTTTACCATCAAGAGTCTTAACCTGTCCATTTATCTTTTCTTTATTTTCAAATGTATCATCATCCGTAATTATAACTGCTGCATCACAATATTTTGCAATGTTACCGCTATCATCAGAAAGACATATTACAGTATCATATTTATCAAGACATTCGTTAATCATATTACTGATATAATTCTCTCCTGCTGAAAACACTCCTGAAACCGTCATCGCAGAAGATTCAATATTACCACTGAATATAATATCAAGCTTATTGTTATTGGTAATACATATCTTTTTTATAAGTGCCTCTCCTGTAATAGCACTCATAATACAGTCTGACAGCCCCTCAAGTTCTTTACCAAGTCTGTATTTGCCTAAAAATACCTCTGAACTTAAATCTCCATCTATAAATAGAACGTTCTTTCCTGTCTCTGTAAATTGTGCCGCCATCTTAAATACTGAAACTGCATCTCCTACAACTCCTATTGAGAACTTTTCAGAATCCGCCTCTGCTTTTCCTGCCATCTTATCTATGATTGTATTAACTGCTTTCGAGTAACATTCCTTTTCTAATTCAGTCATTTTGACTAATTTATCAATATTTACACTAAACATACTAATCCTCATTCCACATTTGCTTATTTCCGTATTCTTCCAAGAACTACTATCGGTGCATCCTCTTCATCATCCTCTTCAAGGATATCATCATCTATATCCGCAAGTATATCATCATCTTCCTCAAGAATATCATCTTCTATATCTGCAAGTATGTCATCTTCCTCAATATCACCAGAATCTTCCGGTGTATTTTGTTCTGCCTTATCATTACCGGCTTCTGACTGTCTGGAATTTTCTTCTGTCACCGCATCAGTTTCCAGCTGTTCAGCGTTTTCCTCTGTTACTGTATCCGCTTCCGGCTTTTCAGGAGCTTCTTCTGCCTGCTCACATGCTTCTATATGTTTAAGTTCTTTGGCTGATATTTTATAATCTTCAGACCGGTCAACTTTTTCAGGGACTGCTTCATCAGTTTCTGATTGCTCTGCTTCTGCCGTCTCTTCATCAGTTTCTGATTGCTCTGCTTCTGCCGTCTCTTCAACAGCTTCTGATTGTACGAATTCTTTTGCAATTTTGTCTGCTTCTTGTTGTTCAACTTCCTTTGACTCTTTGCAGTTTTTTGGCTGTTCATCATCTTTTACTGCTGCTTCATCTGTATTAACCTGTTCAGCTCTTTCTATATCTGCAGTCATATCATCTGGATGTTCCACTTTAACCTGTTCATGTTCTGACTGTTTTGCTTCTTCCTTAGTATTTTCCACTGTAGTCTCTGGCTTAGCATCTTCTTTCTTATCTTCTTTAACTTTAGCATTCCCAGTCTCTGAATTGTCTGATAAAATATTTTTTATCGTTTCCGTATCTATAATCCTTGTATGCTGATCCATAACAGACTTATTCTCTTCTGCCGATTCAGACTTATCATTTTCTTCTTCCTGTACCGGTTCATTGCCTGCTGCTGTATCCTTATATACATCTTTAAGCTCTTTATCATTATTAGCTGCTGCATAATCACTAAAGAAGTCCGATTTTTCCGGATCAAATCCGTCAAGAAACTTATCCGTCTTTTTCTTTTCGTTTCTTATTTTTTTCTGTTCCTTTTTGCTTAAATTAACATTATCACCTGTTAACAATAATGTATCATTATTAGCTTTTGCATACTTTCCATAATATCTTTCATATTCCCACTCATCATCCGAATTATCTTCTGGTTTTTTAAATGCATTTATAATGAGAACTGTTATTATTTCTAATATTATACATATAACTGCCGCTACACCTGTTATATAACCTGTCTTTTTGTATAAATCAGGTCTTACCGCCTCATTGGTTGCGGTTCCCTCTGACAATATCTGGATTGACTTAACAGGTATTATGCTTGTTGTCTTAATTGCTGTCTTTGCTATAGCATCAACATAACTCTTTGCAGTCTCCTGATCTGCATTGATACACTTAAGCTCAACAATATTACTATTAGCCGGTGAAGATACTGTAAGATATTTTGAAATATCCTCTGTTGTTCCTAATGTCTTTTGTGCATCTGAAATAACTACATTACTCGTAAAAATAATCATAAAATCGTTATTAAGACCGCCATTTGATGCTCTTACTGAAGCCTCATTTTCTTCACCCGGAACTACATATAACTGTGCAGTTGATGAATATACAGGTGAAATATTATTTTTTTCATAAAAATAGCCACCAACACCGGTCAATATTGATACCATTAATAATATAAGTATACATCTTGAAAACTTTCTCATTATAAATCCTGCTCCTTATTTATATAATTTTTCAGGATATTTGCCCTCTTCAATCAATTTCTTAATAGATTCAACTACAACCGGCTTATCTTCCTTATATGTTACACCAAACCACTTATCCTGTGTTTCAAGAACAGATACATCAGCCTGACCTGACTTGATAAGTTGATCTACGATTGTTGGTAAAAGATATTCTGCCTTAATATCTCCTTCTTTAATATTGCTTAAGAATTCTTTAAAACCTGCTTCAAGTTCATCTAAGAAATCCGGTGTAAATCCCCACATGTTCATAGAAACATGACTCTTTGGATCACATGCAACCTGATTACCATCCTTATCATCACATGCAGCTCCATTAGCAGTCTTTACAATTCCACCAGTCTCATTTACACCAATAAGGTGTTCATTGTCATCTACTACACATATACCTCTTGTTACAGCACCATTATCACTTAATGTATTACCAAGTATGAATCCTGCCATACAAAAATCATATTTCTTATCACTTGTATGCTCTGATACAAGATAATCATGGATAAGCTTAAATGCTGTCTTGCCATAATAATCATCCGCATTAATTACAAGGAATGGATCATTTACAGTTCCTTTACATGCAAGTATTGCCTGACCTGTTCCCCATGGCTTAGTTCTTCCAGCTGGAACTTCATATCCGTCAGGAACATCTTCTATCTCCTGAAATACATATTCAACCGGAATAACCTTCTCTATTCTATTACCTATAACTTCCTTAAATGTCTCAAGAAGATCTTTTCTTGTTACAAATACAACCTTATTAAAACCTGCTTCTATTGCATCATATATAGAATAATCCATTATAATCTCACCATTAGGTCCCATTGGCTCTAACTGCTTGATTCCTCCCCCGAATCTGCTTCCCATTCCTGCAGCCATAATTACTAAAGTTGTTGATTTCATTCGTTTCCTCCATTCTTGTACATATGCTGTACTTATCTTTTTAACTATTATATACCGGATTATAATCTATTTTATTTAATTATTTAATATAGATTATTTAAAATTTCCGGCAAAAAATATATTATTCTCAACATAAAATGTTGTGTGAATCATAAAAATAACTAATTACTGTTGCGGATAATAATACCACCTTATCCCGGTTATTATTCCCTTATTATCAATATCAACTGACATCTGTGCAAATGCATCATCTATTGTTGCATAACTTCCCATATAAGGCGGTTCAAAATATGTAAATTCAACTGAATATGAATCCGCTGTTTCTAACGAGCTATAACCATTATAATTAATAATTCCATATTCTACCTTGTTAGATGTTTTAACATTTTCAAGTGAATCAATAGTAAAATTACCATATAACATCTTACCTATGGATGTTGTCTTATCCTCTGAATAAAATTCGTTATTCATACAATTCTGGTCTCTGTAAAACAGCTCCAGAAGCCTGTCTATATTATCACCAACCTTAATCCCCCTTGCAAAAACATCCTCATTACTAACTGATGCGGCTGCCGTAAGCTTATAATCACCGTTAATCTTTGAAAAAATCAGCGATAAATCATTATAAGAATATACTTTCTCATCCATAATATCTTCAACATTCTGCTTCTCTGATGCATTATATATTGCTACCGGTTCGCCCAGGCTGTTCTTGACAGCCTCCTCTGACATCATATACTTAAGACTGTCAACCACAAGATCATCATATCCAAACTTCTGTGCATTACTTACAGATAATGTCTCATATTCTTTAACTGACTGTGTTATATCTTCATCTTCCGATGTTATCACAGCTTCTTTTTTCTGTCCACAACCTGCAAATCCTGCACATAATACAACTATTCCTGCTGTACACAGTAAACTTTTCATTTTCCCATTCATATTAAAATATCTCCATCTCACAATAAAATGTTTCCATACTTTAACATTTATAACTATTCTTAATCAATCTCTTACATTATAACATATTTATTAAATAATTAAAATAGTTTTAAAATTTAATATTACACGTTTTCATAAATGAACTGATTCTTTGTAACACATTGTATATCGGGAAGTCCGGCTCTCCTGAAAGAACACCTGCATTACAGGTCTGTATATAGTCATATATCGAAATTTCATTTAATTATTTTATAATCTAGTGTTTATATACAAAAAAACAGAATACATATAATGTATCCTGTCTCTAAAATAGAGGCGACAATCAGATTCGAACTGATGATCAGGGTGTTGCAGACCCACGCCTTACCACTTGGCTATGTCGCCTTAAATATTAAATTAGTGACTCCAAGGGGATTTGAACCCCTGTTACCGCCGTGAAAGGGCGGTGTCTTAACCGCTTGACCATGGAGCCTTATTAAATTAATAAGAATGAATAGACAAGTAGTCCTTTTTTATTCTTACAACTCCCCGAGTAGGACTCGAACCTACGACAGCGCGGTTAACAGCCGCGTGCTCTACCAACTGAGCTATCGAGGAATAATCTAAAGGTATTTCTGATACCTTCAAAACTTCATACAGAACTCCGTCAACCAACTGTGAAGTTGCAAAGCAACTTCCAATGCGAACATCGTTCGCTATTTGGTCAAGCCCTCGATCGATTAGTAACAGTCAGCTCCACACGTTACCGTGCTTCCACCTCTGCCCTATCTACCTTGTACTCTTCAAGGGATCTTACTCACTTATGTGAGGGATATCTCATCTTGAGGGGGGCTTCACGCTTAGATGCCTTCAGCGTTTATCCCTTCCCGGCTTGGCTACTCTGCTATGCCTTTGGTAAGACAACAGATACACCAGCGGCCAGTCCATCCCGGTCCTCTCGTACTAAGGACAGCTCCTCTCAAATATCCTACGCCCACGCCGGATAGGGACCGAACTGTCTCACGACGTTCTGAACCCAGCTCGCGTACCGC
>URAI01000001.1 GCA_900545725.1 uncultured Eubacterium sp. | reverse complement strand
GAGAACAGGCAAGAAGACAGTTAATTATAAGCTGTTTAAGAAAGTTCAAGTCATGTGAAGTGGTAGCAGATATACTTGATATTCCAGTAGAGGAAGTGCAGAAGATTAAAGATAATATGTAGATTTGGCTTAAAAGTAAACGTTTCAACCTGTATATCTGTAAATGACCCGAAAAATTTGATATAACAATAATAATCCAATTATACAATTGCAACAAATTTTTTAGGAGGTTATAATTATTGAATACTAAATAGTTGAAAACACAGTATAATCAAAAAAATGAATGTAAGCTCTACACTTACATTGTAGTTATAGCACCATGACATTTATATTAGTAAATGTTGTGGTGCTATTTCATAAGATTTAGTATATCAAAAATATAATAAATATATCTACAAACAGCATGAATGATGATATGCTTAACGTATAAAAACAATAGTATTACTGCTTGGAATGTTGATATTTATTTTAATACAGATATTACGTTTAATCATAATTATATATTTGGTGTTTAGATATAGTATTATAATATTATTTTACTATTAATACTTTTAATAATGCAGTTAATATTGATATTGTCGGTCGGCTTTTGTGGCTTATAGTAATTTGTGTGCTAATACACTGAGATTTGATATAAATATTATGGAGGGGAATTTATTAGGGAAAGATATGACAACGGACAAGACCACAGGTGGAACAGAGAATAAAACAACAAACAGGAAGTATAAAGATACAGTATTCAGAATGTTATTTAACAATAAAAAGGAAGCATTGGGGTTATATAACAACCTGTTTGATACTGATTATACAGATGAATCACTGATTGACATAGTAACACTTGAAGACGTATTATTTATACCAAGAAAGAACGATGTTGCTTTTACGATGAATGGAAGATTTGTGGTATTAGTAGAACATCAGTCAACAATTAATGAGAATATGCCGTTAAGATTTCTGATATATATTGCAAGGCTGTATGAAAAAATAATAGATGCCGATAATATATATAGAAGAAAGCTTATAAAAATACCGGCACCTGAATTTGTAGTGTTATATAACGGAAGAGATGATCTTAAGCAGGATGGTAAGGTGGTAACAGAATTAGAGCTTAATCTGTCAGATGCATTTAAAGATGATGATGTGCAGCCAGAATTATTTAAGGGTGATAAAGGCGCACAGTTGGAACTAAAGGTTAAAGTAATTGACATACGTTATTCATCACATAATAAGCTGGTAACAAAGAAAGACACGCTGGAACAGTATAGCCGTTTTATACAGATAATTGAAGATTGCAGAAAATCAGAAGAGAATCTTGATGAAGCTATGAAAACAGCTGTGAATATGGCAATAGAGAATAATATATTAACAGAGTTTTTAAAGGAAAATGGTTCGGAGGTGCATAATATGCTTACATTAGAATATGATGAAGAGACTGCAAGAAGAGTGGAACGAGAAGAGGCAATAGAAGAGGGAAGAGAAGAGGGAAGACGAGAAGGAGAACAGGCAAGAAGACAGTTAATTATAAGCTGTTTAAGAAAGTTCAAGTCATGCGAAGTGGTAGCAGATATACTTGATATTTCTGTAGAGGAAGTACAGAAGATTAAAGATAATATGTAGATTTGGCTTAAAATCAGAATTTGTCGTGGTTGATAAGAAAATTATGTAATACTTATTAAGCACGTGACTCGATTACATAAGTTTAGTTATTACAGATGCTATTAGAAAGACATGGTTATTTAACAGAAGCAGATGAGATAGTGGAGAACCTGCTATACATTTAGATTTAGGATATATTTAATTACCACTACCAATCCCTCTTGAATATCCTATATGTATTGTATATAATTATAAAGTATGCCCTTGGAATTTAAGGGGGATTTCTATAAATACGGAAATGGAGAACAATAGATGAAGGATTTGAAGACTGCAATTTTAAAGACAGAGGACTGGCTGCAGTATATATATTTATTTTTATTTACCGGAATTGTGTTAAAATATTATCTTAATACTACACTTTTGGAAAACAGCTATTCGTATGATTTTTACAGAGTTGTCAAATGGACTCTTGTAGTATTTGTAGTAGTCAATCTTATACTGGCTGCTATAAAGAGACAGTTTGATTCATGGCTTGAGATTGTATTTATTGTGGCGCTTATAGCATGTGCGGCAGTTGTCAGCTATACTATAGGTGAAGATGAAGTGCTTGATATTGTACTTCTTATAGCAGGAGCTAAGAATGTATCATGGAAGAAAATTGCATATTGTTATTTATGTGTAGCAGTAGTTGTCCAGTTAGTTGCATTTTATGCAGCACATACAGGAATAGTGCCTGATATGACTTATGAGACAGACAGGGGTATAAGACAGTCATTTGGTATAATATATCCTACTGATTTTGCAGCACATGTATTATTTATATTTATGGTATATGTAACTCTCAGAGAGAGCCGGCTTACATTTGCAGAGATTGCTTTGATGTTTGTAGCTGGTTATGCAATATACCATAGGACATATGCACGTAATGATTTTATCTGTATAGTTATATTATGTCTGCTTCTTGCAGTTATTAAGTTATTAAGAGTAATGGGGATACAGTTGTCTAAGCATCAGTGGCTTAAATATTTTGGAATTATAATGCTTGTCGTAGCAATATTCTGTATAATTGCAGTTACATTTTATGATCCGTCAAGTGAGTTGTATCAGAAGCTTGATAATATATTCTCTAATAGAATATCATTAAGTTATCAGGGACTTGCACAATATGGAATACAGCCATTTGGTTCGGTAGTTATAGAAAATAATACTATTCTTGGATATAATTTCTTCCTTGATAGTTCTTTTATAAGAATTGCAATAAGATATGGATGGGTATTTTTATCACTTATCACTTTTGTATATATGCTTTGCTTTGAAAGAGCTGTTGAGAATTATAAGGATTATACTGTAATTGTCTTAATTGTTATGCTTGTATTTGGATTTACAGAACATCATATGTTAGAGGTTGCATATTGCCCTGTATGGTATATGTTATTTAGCAGAATTAAGCCGGATAAATTAGCAGGAAGGAGTACAGACTGATGAAAAAGATAATAATTAAACTTGTAAGAAGAGCTGTTGTATTCCTTGCAGTGTTTATAGCTGTAATTTGTATGGTTGATTTTCATTCGGATGGCGTACTTATAAGAGATGCCAATTATTACATAAGGTCAGCTAATGAGACCTTATATCAGATGGAAGTATATAATTCTTTTGAGGTTTACGGAACTCCTGTACAGCTTATCAAATCATCATCAAGTGCAGGACAGACATTTGAGATTAAGCATGTCAAGGATGATGAATATGCAATAATGTATGGACCATATGGAATGTGTATTGCTGTGGCGTCAGATAAAGAAACAGTGGTGGCACAGGGGTATGATGAGAATAATGATTATAACAGATGGCATATAGAAAGAATTGGTAATACGCAGAGCTACCGCCTGACTAATGCGGCAACACATACGTCACTTTGTTATGAATATTCAGAAACACTAAAGTCTTATCAATTGTTGGTAAAGGAAGAGACTGATTCTGATAAGAAATATGAATTTTTAATAAGAAAGTATTAAACTTGATTTTATTATGTAATAATGTTATCTTATTTTAGATATGATGATATTGTCTTACATAGAGTTAATGTATAATTATATAATATGCGGCGATATATAATCGTTGTGATAATATATATGATTGATATATTTTATGTGGTTATAGCTAGTATAGCATTTGTTGAGTATAGTTATTTATTTTATAATCAGATAGCTATACAGTTATGGAGGATTGTGATGAAAGTATGTCTGGTAGGCTCATCAGGTGGGCATCTTACTCATCTGTATATGATGAAACCATTCTGGAGTGAGAAAGATAGATTCTGGGTTACATTTGATAAAGAAGATGCAAGAAGTCTGTTAAAGGATGAGAAGGTATATCCTTGTTACTATCCTACGAATAGAAGTATTAAGGCATTGGTTAAGAATACTAAAATAGCATGGAAAGTATTAAGAAAAGAAAAGCCTGACCTGATTATATCATCAGGAGCTGCAGTGGCTGTTCCATTTTTTTATCTGGGAAAGTTGTTTGGTGCAAAGCTCGTATATGTTGAGGTATTTGACCGTATTGATAAACCGACTGTAACAGGAAAGATGGTATATCCTATTGCAGATAAATTCATAGTACAGTGGGAAGAACAGAAGAAAGTATATAAGAAAGCAATATGTCTTGGAAGCATATTCTAAGAGGTGGATAATGATATTTGTAACCGTTGGCACACATGAACAGCAGTTTAACAGACTGATTAAGTTTGTTGATGAATTAAAGAGAGATAATATAATAACTGAGGATGTTATTATGCAGACAGGTTTCTGCACATATAAGCCACAGTATTGTGAGTGGCACAAGTTGATTCCGTACAGTGATATGGAAAAAAATGTAAAAGAAGCAAAAATAGTAATAACACATGGTGGACCTGCAAGCTTTATTATGCCTTTACAGATAGGAAAAGTTCCTATTGTTGTACCAAGACAGGAAAAGTTTGGTGAGCATGTTAATAATCATCAGGTTGATTTTGCAAAGCAGATTGCAAAGCGTATGGGAACTATAATTCCTATATATGACATTAAGAATCTGAAAGATACTATTATTAATTATGATACCATTGTAAGTAATATGGACTCACATATGGGTAGTAATAATGCAAGATTTAATAAGAAGCTTGAAAAGATAGTTGATGGATTATTTGACGGTAATTGATAGTTGTATACATTTTATTGTAAAATGTATGCTGTTATTTAGAAATAAATCTACTGCAATTCCGTTGGCTTTAGATAAGTTGTAGGTCATTTATAAATAGCATTTTGGAAAAGATACATAATATACTTGGAGATTGTTTATGAAACTGCTTTTTTTAATACATAATATGTCACACAGGGCCGGAACTGAAAGAGTTCTGTCAAGTATAGCCAATGAGCTTGCAGGCAGGAATTATGACATAACAATAGCAAGCTGTCGTGATGGCAGAAATAGTGGATTTAAGCTTGATAAACGTATTAAGCTGGTATCGCTTGAGGGAGAAAAGTATGGTAATCCGGTTGTAAGAAGGCTTAAAGGTATAGGAAAAATACGAAAGCTGAATAAGAAGAATGAGTATGATTATATAATATGCATTGATGTAAGTCTTGTATTTTATGCGATGTTTGCAAAGTATAAGAACACTAAGATTATTGCATGGGAGCATTTTAATTATGGTGTTAATACCGGATCCAAGCTGCAAAGCTATGCCAGACATATCTCATGTAAAAATGCTGACATTCTGGTTGTTCTTACAGACAGAGATAAAGAACTCTATGAAAAGAATGAAAAAGATATTAAAAAGATAGTAAGAATATATAATCCGATAACGACAGATAACAGAGAATGGGATATACAGCGGGATAAAACTGTACTTGCAGTTGGAAGGCTGGAGAATCAGAAAGGATTTGATCTGTTATTAGACGGCTGGAAGAATATTGAAGATAAATATAGTGACTGGAAGCTTAGAATAGCAGGCGTGGGCAGCAAGGAAGCGCAGCTTAAACAGCAGATGTCAGATTTACAATTAAAGAATGTTCAGTTTGCAGGTTATATAGATGATATTAATGAGGAATTTAGAAAAGCATCTGTCTTTGTATGTTCTTCAAGATTTGAGGGCTTTGGAATGGTTATTCTTGAAGCACAGGCTAACGAGCTTCCTGTAGTTTCATTTGACTGTCCATATGGACCATCAGAGCTTATTAAGGATGGATATACAGGTATTTTGGTGGAAAATGGTGATGTTCCCGCACTTTCGGCTGGAATTGAAAAACTGATTAATGATAAAGATTTAAGAAGCAGACTTGCCATAGAAGCTAAGAAGTGGTCAGAAAGCTTTAATGTAACGGGAATATGTGACAGATGGGAGAAGCTTTTAAAACAGGGAATTTAATAAGTAGTAGGAGAAGCGTATGAACAGGATATCAAAGCAGATAACTGTCTTTTGTATTATTGCCATATTCCTGAATCTTATTATAGTCAGATTTTGTGCTTTTAAAATTAATGATAATGAAATTAAAAGAGAAAAAGCAGATGTAGAGACACTTAATGATATACAGAATATTTTTTCGGATATATTAAAGGATGATGAATTATGGCAGTATATTGATGATGATGTAATAAAGTATAAGGGTCAGACATTTATTTATATAGGAAATGGAAAAGATGGGGTGCAGTTTGATACAATAAAAAAGTGGTATCCTAATATTTATAAAAAGCTTCCCATCGACAGGCTGAAAAAAGAAGAATTCACATCGCAGTCATGTATAAATAGTAGTCATTCTTTGTATCTGATTGTATACTATGACAGAAAAGTAACGGTTATGCTATCAGATGACGGCAAGTCTGCTATAGGCTGCCGGTATATAGATGACTATTTTATAACGGACTGATATTAAATATTTAGGAAATGGAGATAAAAATGGATAATTCACAGGGCTACAGTCAGATAATCAGTAATAGAAAGATAGTTTCAGTATTAAAAAGAACATGGCTTAAATGTCTTATTGTTATTGTACTGGCGGCTGTAATAAGTGTGGCGGCAGGTGTTGTGCAGTATAAGCAGGGAAAGATTGGCTCATATACGACAAAAGCATCATATTATCATGGCTATATTTATGTATATGCTAACTGGCAGGATGAGAATATAGTTTACGACAGTCAGGAACAGAGTGCATATGAGCAGTATGCTATACAAAGATATATTGAGCAGAAGCATACTAATATTATAGATGAGACTAGAATGTTATTATACGAAGATGAGATAAAGAATGAGCTTAATAAAAGGCTGGAAAGTGCTGATTATGATAATTTAATGGCAGAGGATTCATTTAATATAACAACCGGTTCAGGAAGATATTTTATAATAACGGTTGATAGTAAGAGTACAGAAGAAAGAACAAGATATCTTGTTGAACAGGCAGCGGATATAGTTCTTAAGGAAGCCAGGGAAAGATTTGACCTTGCAGAGTGTACGATGCAGCCTAGCGAGACATATCCGGAAAAGAAAGACAATAATACATATAAGAGAATAGATATAACAACAGTACAAAAGAGCATGCCGTCGGCTGTATTGTCAGCTAAAACTACTAAATATACTATGATTCTTGGTATAGGTATAGTTGTAATTATAATTCTTACCGGAATTTTAAGGGATAAGAGATTGTATGATAAGAAAGAGATAGAGCCATATATTGGCAGGAAATGTCTGTATGATGGAAATAATGCACAGGAGGTGGCGGTTCCTGTTATTGAAGCAAGATGTAATGCGGCAGATACTAAAGATGTCTCAATTATAACATTTTCACATATGAAGCAGAAGAATGGTATTGTAATAACAGATATTTTAAACGGACTTGCAGACGATGGAATATCTTCAGAATTATATGAAAATATAATAGAGAATACAGAAGAGCTTAAGAATATATATAATACAGATGGTATAATTCTTGTTGTACAGAAAGAACGTGACAAGGGAGCTGATATATATAACTTTGTTCAGATGGCACAAGCAGCTGAGGCTGATATACTGGGTTATATATGGATATAGTAAAACAGGAATCTGAACAGAAGTCTTATTTTAAATGACTCTGATTTTATAAGTGTCTGTAAAATAAGAATAGAAATAATAATTTTAACATAATCAGGGGCTGTCACAATAGGAGGTGTATATAAATCTTCGTTGATGTGGCAGCCCTATAGTTATTATATATAGGTGGGAGTTATGGATAAGAAATTAAAGATTAAGATAATGACAATAATTGACCCTAATTTTAATTATGGCAATTATCTTCAAAATTATGCGGTTAAGACAGTTATTGATAATTTGGCAGGTGCTGATGCGGCAACTATATCGTTTGAAAAGCCGGCGGGGAAGGTCTGGAAAAATGATATTAAGTATCTGATACATCGTATCACAGGATTTAAACATGCAGGTAATAAAGAATACTGGATAAAGTATCCCCTTAATAAGAAGAAGCGTAAGAAGTTTATGAAATTCCGTGATATGTATATTAATACGGAACTGGTTGAGAGCTGCTCACAGCTTGGCTCTGATGACTATTATGTTGTTGGAAGTGATCAGGTGTGGAATCCTTTATGGTATCCGTATTCACCGCTTAAGAGGGATATGTTTCTTCTTACATTTGCAAAGCCTGAGCAGAAAGTATGCTTTTCTCCAAGCTTTGGGTTAGAAAGGCTGCCGGAGGAATGGGAGGACTGGTTCAGGGAGTATCTGTCGAAGTTTGATATGATATCGGTTCGTGAGGACGCAGGTGCTGATATTGTTAAAGAACTGACAGGTAAAAAAGCTACGGTGCTTATTGACCCTACGATGATGCTTTGTGCTGATGACTGGAGAAAGATATCAAAGAAACCAAAGCGTATTGATTGTGACAGACCATATATTCTGACATATTTTTTGGGTGAGAGGTCTAAGAGAGCAGAGGAAGATTTAAAAAGGTTATCAAGTGAGAATAATGCAGTTGTATACAACCTCCTTGACATTAGAGATAAGGATATGTATATGGCTGATCCGGGAGAATTTGTATATTTATTTGAGCATGCAAAGCTTATTCTTACTGATTCATTTCATGCATGTGTATTTTCGTTTATCTTTGATCGTCCTTTTCTTGTGTATGCAAGACAGGATAATCATGGAAATATGATGTCAAGACTTAATACTCTGCTGTCTAAATTTGACCTTGAAAGAAAATATGTTGATAGCGGTCTTGATAATGAGGTTCTGGAATGTGACTATACTAACGGACATAATATACTTATAGAAGAGCAAAAGAAAGTAGATGATTTTCTAAGAAAGAGCATGAAGCTCTGATATATGGCATACAGGGCTGCTGCATTAGGAGCTTTATTAATATTAAAATAATATAAAATATATTTACAATTGTGTTAAAAATATTGTAAAAAAAGGTCATATCTGATAAAGTTTTATTATCAGATATGGCTTTTTAAAGTTTAAGATAAATCTGTAGAATTTGGGGGGATTATTATGAATATAAGAATGAGACAGGCAGGATCTATCCTGTCAGCATTGTGTTGTAAATATTTATGGATAGCTGCTTTTATTGTAATAGCGCTTGCAGCTATACATTCGGAAGTGATATATACACAGGCTGCGGTATCAGGAGATATCACTGCAGCTAATAATTATGTGGCAGACAATTATTTTGCAGATAAATATAAAGTTCCAGATGATAGTATGACAGTGGATTATATTACAGAGGAAAAGTATAATGGAAGTAAACTTCTATATACATATTATGGTTTTGCTAATATGGATGGCATATGGTATCGTTTTATTGAGGGCAGTGTGGACGATGGATATACCGGAATGGGAGATGCACAGACAGGATGGGCATATTTTATAAGAGGAGTACAGAGTGCTGATTATACGGGGATGGCTTTTAACAGTGCAGGATGGTGGTATTACATCAATGGAAATCTTATATGGGATTATACAGGGATTGGATATAATGAAGCAGGTGCATGGTATTATAATAATGGAAATATAGATTTTACATTTACCGGAACTGTTGAATGTGACGGTAAAGTTTATGAAGTGACTAATGGAATGGCTGGAGATATTACACCTGAGCCGGAGGAGCCTCGTTATACAATAAGCTGCTGGGGAGACAGCATGACAGCAGGTGTTGGAATGGGAACTGCCTATATGCAGACTGACGAGGGGATTGTAGATATATCTAACAAGGGATATCCTGAGTTTTTACAGGAACGTGTAGATGATTGCAAGGTTAATAATTTCGGATTTCCGGGACTGGGTTCTGATGATATAACAGATAATGCGGAGTGGTATTATTCAGATGGAAATACCGATGACTGTGTTATAATTGAGATTGGAAGTAATGGCGGCTGGAATGACAATTATGATACATTAATTGAACAGTATCATAGAATAATAGATGATTCTGGTGCGGATGATTATATTATAGTAGGTGATACGGATGACCCGGGAACCTCTGCTGATATAAGCCAGTCTGAATATAACAGTGATGGTACATATGCAGGTTTTTGGGAAACTAAGTGGGAACGTGCCTTATCAGAAGAGTTTGGAGCACATTTTTTTAATACAAGATTGTATCTTCTTGAAAATGGTCTTAACGATGCATGGCTTACTAAGACTGATGAAGACAGGGAATATCTTAGCAGGGGAAGGATTCCTGTATCCTTAAGATATGATTGGACACATTTCAATGAATATGGATATTATTCCAAAGCAAAGGGGATATATTTGAAAGGTAAGGAACTTGGTTACTGGTAATATATCGGTAAAACAATAAGAAAAGTATTAGTCTTATATTTTTATACTATATTATAGTTACTGTTTGTGGATATCTCTGCAGGCGGTAACTATTGTTATATATAGGGAAGTATTGTTTAATACAGCGTACATAAAAGGTGTATGCGGTAATGGTTAATATATAATGATTTGTATACATTAAGAATTATATATTATTATTGACAATCAAAAAATAAAAGTTATATTATAATCATAAATGCAGTTTATAAAATATTAATAATTTATACAATTTATCTATGTTTTATAAACTAAAAGCATGGTATTAATTTTAGGATAAAAGGAGAAAGTGTATATGAATAACGCTATAAGACGTGCTCTTGCAATGGGAATGACTGTTGCAATGGGGGCTGGAATGGTGTCATCAGATGCGGCGGTCACACAGGCGATGGCAGCAGAATTTCAAAATACTAAGATTGTAGCTGTTAAGACGGTAACAGAAGATGCTGCAGGTGGTATAGATAATAGTGAAGTATTAGATGTTACTGAAACAACAACGGTTAAAGAAGATAGTGAAGCAGCTGCAACAGAGGAAAAGAAGTCAGATGAGAAGGCTTTAACACAAACGGTAGAAGGAGCAGCAACAGTTAAGGATGAACAGTCAGAGATAGAAAAGAAGGATGATAAGACTGTAGAAGAGACAACAGAAGCTGCAAAGGCTGCCATTGAAAAGACAACAGCTAAGGCAGATATTACAAAAGAGATTACATCAGATATTACAACAGAAACGAAAAAATCATCACAGACGGTTACAGAAACCTCTACAGATGTTAATGATTTTAACAAGACAAAACCACAGCAGACAACAGCAGAAAATGCAACTACGGAAGAAAATCAGACTGCTGCAGAACAGATAACACAGGAGACTGATAAATCACAGGCTGCTGGCTTAACAGAAGGTATTGAAGAGCCAGATGCAGCAGCAGAAAGCTATAATGGTCTGACGTATAGTATTAATACTTATAATAATGAGATTACAATCACAGGATATACAGGTAATGGTGGAACTGTTAATATTCCTGCAAAGATTGGTAATTATCCTGTTACAGAAATTCAAAGCGGAGCATTTTATAATAATACTAAGATTACAGAGGTAAATATTCCTGCATCTGTTACAGAGCTTGGTAGTACATATGGCAATGGTGCTTTTGAGGGCTGCTCGAATCTGAAGACTGTTACAATTAAGGGTGGAACAAATAAAGCTTATATCGGCTCAAGTGCATTTAGTGGCTGTATATCACTTAAGACAATAACAATACCTGCTAATTATACTAATATATATGACAGCGCATTTTCAGGCTGCCGTTCACTTGCCAAGGTGGTATATAATGGAGCAAAGTATGAACAGAATATTGGAAACAGGGCATTTTATGGTTGTTCATCACTTACAGGCATTACTCTTTCAGGCAGCGTAAGAAGTATCGGATATGATGCGTTTTATAACTGTACGGCACTTGCATCTGTTAATATACCGGAGGGTGTTACAAAGGTTGATTATGGCGCATTCTATGGCTGTAAGTCACTTAAGTCAGTAACGGTTCCATCAACAGTTACACAGCTTGGTGCATTGTATAGCTACGATGGTGTATTCCAGAATTGTGTATCATTAACAAGCGTTACTTTAAAAGCTGGTAATAAGTCAGCAATTATGGGAAGTAATACATTTCAGGGATGTAAGTCACTTACAAGTATTACAATACCTGGTAATTACAGCAATATTAAGGATTATGCATTTAAGGACTGTAGTGCATTAAAGACTGTTAATTATGCAGCTTCTGTTAAAAATATTAATCATGTTATAGAAAGCTATGTATTCCAGAACTGTCAGGCACTTACAACAGTTAAGTTAGGTGCAGGTCTTGAAAGCATTGGAAGATATGCATTTAATAACTGTACAGCACTTACTGCCATCGACATTCCGGCTGGAACAAAAAAGATCTGTCAGGATGCATTTTTAGAATGTACAAGATTGGCAACGGTTAATCTTTCAGAAGGTCTTACATCAATTGAGTCAGCGGCTTTTAAGAGCTGTAATATGTTAAAGAGCATTACAATTCCATCAACGGTAACAAGTATTAGTGGTCAAAGCTATTATGGCGGAGCTTTTGAGGATTGCAGCGGACTTACAACAGTTACAATAAAGGCTGGTAATACACAGGCAGAAATAGGAGATTATGCTTTTAAGAATTGTAAATCACTTATATCAGTAACAGTACCGGGAAACTATAAAAATATCGGTAGAGAGGCATTTGCAGGCTGTAATTCCTTAAAGAACTTCACATATGCAGCATCAGTTAATAATATTGAACATTATATAGGATATGAATCATTTAAGGAGTGTGGCAGTTTATCAACAGTATCTTTTGGCAAAGGACTTGTAGGAATCAGTAATGGTGCATTTGAGTCAACTAATATTTTAAAGCTTACAATTCCAGAGGGTGTTACTGATATAGGTGGAGAAGCATTTAAGAATTGTAAGGCACTTACAAGTGTAACAATTCCTTCTACAATGAAAAACATTGGAAGCACTAACAGCTATGATGGTGCATTTGAGAATTGTATATCACTTACTAATGTAAGCATTACAGCAGGTAAGAATAATGATTCCGTAATTGGAAGCCATGCATTTAAGGGCTGTACATCATTAAAGAACATAACTATTCCAGGTAATTATTATATAATTGGTAATTATGCATTTAGTGGCTGTACATCATTAGAGACATTGGATTATAAAAAGAGTTCATATGAATTTGCCAACCAGTCAATAGGAAGAGAGGCATTTTATGGTTGCAGCTCATTAAAAAGTATTAAGCTTTCTACAACACTTAAGACTATAGGTGATTCAGCTTTTTCAGGATGTAAGGCATTAATACAGACTGTTATTCCGGAAGGAGTAGAGCAGATAGGAGACTCTGCATTTGATAATTGCGAGGGACTTCAAAAAGCATCTATTCCATCTACGGTAAAAAGTATTCCTTACGGTTGCTTTAGAAATTGTATATCGCTTAAGGATATAACCATTGCAAAGGGTGTTAATGATTCAGTTATTGAAAGCTATGCATTTGAGAACTGCCAGTCACTTACAAGCTTATCAATACCGGGTAATTATACTACTATTGAAAATTATGCAATGAGAAATTGTACTGCATTAGAGAAAGTATCATGGGAAGAAGGACAGTATAGTTATGCTAACCAGAGCATAAAATATGCTGCTTTTTATCAGGATAAGAGCCTTTCAGTAGTGACATTGCCATCAACAGTATCAAGTATTGATGATCAGGCTTTTGCTGGATGTGGTACTTTTACAATAGAAGGTGTTAAGGGTTCAGCGGCAGAAAGTTATGCAGGTCAATATGGTCATACATTTAAGACGTATTCACAGCCATTATCTGTTAAAGTTGTAATTAATCCTTCTGATAATACATGGAAGGGTGATGTAGTGAGTATTCAGGCTGTAGCAACAGGCGGCTCTAACAGTTATACATATAAGCTTGTTGTATATAATGAGGATACTAAGAAATGGGGACTTGTAGAGGATTATGGTCCATCAGGTGGATTTACATGGACAGCTTCTACAGCTGGTAACAGAAAATTCTATGTTAAAGTTAAGGACAGTACAGGTAAGGAAGTATTAAGTCAGGCCGTTACTAATGTTAATAAGGAATTCAGGGCTGCTGCCTCATATAAGCAGGTAGATAAGACTGTACAGTTTACAGCTAATGCAAAGGATGCAAGTGGAAGCTGTCAGTATAAGTTTATTGTATACAATGAGGCAACAAAAAAATGGGGTATAGTACAGGATTACAGCTCTAAGAATACATGTACATGGAATATGGCTAATGCAACAGCAGGTAACAGAAAGTTCTATGTAGATATTAAGGATAGTAATGGCAATGTTGCAAGAAGTGCAGCTATGAACATTAATATAAGTGCAAGCAAGCTTACAGCATCACTTAAGGCAAGTACGTCACAGGTCAACCTTGGAGGTACAGTTAAGCTTACAGCTACTGCTTCAGGTGGATATGGCAATTACCAGTATAAGTTCATCGTATATAACGAGGCGACAAAGCAGTGGGGCAAGGTACAGGATTACAGTTCTAAGAGTACATGCTCATGGAAGGCATCAAGCAATGGAACGAGAAAGTTCTATGTAGATATCAAGGATGCTAAGGGCAATGTAACAAGAAGTGCAGTAAGTACAGTTAAGGCAGGAGCAGATATTAAGGTTACTTCAACAATAAGCACTAATGCCAATAAGGCTGGTTCTAATGTAATGCTTGCAGCTACAGCCACAGGCGGTAATGGTGGATATACATATAAGTTTATTGTATATAATAAGAATACAAACAAGTGGGGACTTATAAGTAACTTCAGTGCAACTAATGCAATTACATGGAAGGCTTCAAGTGCAGGAAACAGAGTATTCTATGTAGATGTTAAGGATTCTAAAGGTAATGTAGTAAGAAGTACACCAATGAATCTTAAGACAACAAAGTAATAATTGAATAACATCTGATAAATGATATTTAATATAGCTTTAATCGTTTATCAGAAAATGACAGAACTGTCGTATCATATAATTGATAATAATCTTTACAGATTATTAAGCATGATACGGCAGTTTTTTGAATATGTTATAAAATATATTTTATGACATATTGAAGTATATATATATTGAAGTATATATATATTTAAGTTATAATTAAAACGTTATGCATTTGTGTATGTATAACAAAGCTATTTGTTACGTGGTAAAAATATTATTTAATGGCAGAGGAAAAACAACTGTGTGAAAGTTTCTTCGCCGCTTCGCAATAGAGTAGAAATGAGGATTAATATGAAAAATAAACCTAAAGCAGGTATCTTATCAATGCACAGAATATATAATTACGGTTCATTTTTACAGGCCTATGGACTTAAAGAGATATTAAAGGAACTTGGCTGTGAGGTTGAATTTGCAGATTACCATCCGGGGGAATGTCTTATTAAGGCAGATGGTGGGACTGGTATTAAAAGAAAGCTTTCAAAGGTAAGCGAAACATTAAGATATAATGCATCACTTAAAGATAAAATAAAGTTCATAAAATATAAAAAGAATTATGCGGCTAATAATTATCCGTATCTTGGGATTGATGATAAGATGAATTATAATCCAAAAGTGGATGTGCTTGTTATAGGAAGCGATGAAGTGTTTAACTGTGTGCAGAATAATACCAATGTTGGATTTGCACCTGAGCTTTTCGGAGTCGGTAATAGAGCCGGAAAGCTTATAACTTATGCAGCTTCATGCGGTAATACAACGTATGATAAGCTTGTGAAATATAAGGTTAAGGATAAAGTTGCAGAATGGCTTAAAGCATTTGATGATATATCAGTAAGGGATAATAATACGGGTGAGGTTGTGAAAAAACTTATAGGAAAAGAACCTGTATACAATCTTGATCCGGTTCTTGCATATGATTATATTGGAAAATGTGATAAGATAAAGAAAGAAATTACTGATAAGAATTACATGATTCTTTATGGATATTCGGGAAGATTTTCTAAGGAGGAATGTAAGAAGATAAGAGCTTATGCAGACCGCAGGGGGCTTAAGATATATTGTATAGGTGGAATACAGAACTGTTGTGATAAGTTTATCGACTGTTCACCTTTTGATGTAATAGCATATTTTAAGAATTCATCCTGCGTGGTTACAGATACATTTCATGGGACTATATTATCAGTAATTACGCACAGACGGTTTGTTTCGCTTGTAAGAAATTCAGGATATGGCAATTCACAAAAGCTGACAGACCTGCTTATTCGTCTTAAGCTTGAGGACAGAATTGCAGAAAGTCTTGAGGATATTGATAATATACTTGCTAAAGCAGTTGATTATACTGATACAGATATGATAATAAAAGAAGAACGTAAGAATACATATGACTATTTAAAAAATGCAATAGGAAGAAATGGAGATTTGTGTGAATAATCAGGTGGATATGAAAAATAATGCGGAAGGAATATCATCAGAACCGGTACGTGTATTACATATTTTGCAGAGAATGGAAGCGGGCGGAACACAGGCACTGCTTATGAATATATATAGAAAGATTGACAGGACTAAGCTGCAATTTGATTTTCTTGTGGAATATTCTGAAAAGCAGTTTTATGATGATGAGATTACTGCAATGGGTGGACATGTATATTATACCTCTATAAGAGAGGATTATAATGTTTTTAAGTTCAGACATCAGCTGAAGAAGTTTTTTAAAGAGCATAAAGAATATAAGGTTGTGCATGTACATGCATATACTATTGGTTTTTTGTGCCTTGATATCATTAAAAAAGCCGGTATTCCGGTAAGAATTGCACATTCACATAATAATGAGACTGTGCATGATGCCAAATGGCTTATCAAGCTATGTATGCAGAAGTTATATACTATTAATGCTACAGACCTCTTTGCATGTTCACAGGAGGCAGGAGAATATCTTTTTAAGAATAAGAAGTTTAAAGTCCTTAAAAATGCAATAGATTCTTCAAGATTTATTGCTGATAATGATAAGAGACAGGTGGCAAGACATGAACTTGGGATAGAAAATAATTTCGTTGTAGGACATGTTGGAAGACTTCATCCACAGAAAAATCATACATTTTTACTTGAAGTATTCAATGAGATTAAGAAGTTAAGAGCTGATGCGGTACTTATATTAGTGGGTTCAGGACCACTTAAAGAAGAAATAGAAAATAAAGTCAGGTCATTAGGTCTTGAAAAAGATGTTATATTCTTAGGCAATAGAAAAGATATGGATTATATATATCAGGCAACGGATGTATGTATATTTCCATCGTTATTTGAAGGACTTGGAATTGTTGCAATAGAAGCGCAGGCTGCTGGTATTCCTGTTATATGTTCAGATGGATTCCCAAAGGAGGCATGTGTAACACCTCTTTATAAGAAGATGGAATTAAGTAAGTCACCAATCCTGTGGGCGAAGGCGGCAATTGATATGGCAGAGAATGAATATTGTCATAAGAATATGAAGAAATATATTGTTAAATCAGGCTTTGATATGGATGAGACGGCTGTAAAGATGCAGAATTATTATCTTGAAAAGTCAGGTATAAAGAGTTGACAGGGCATATAATGCAACATGTTATATAGTATGCTGCTTATTAAGAATGTGTATTATTAAAATGCCCATTAAATTAAGATTATAAAAAAATAAGGATTGATATGAATAATACAGATAAGAGATATACTACTGTCCAATCAGTAGGAAAAAGCTGTGTGGGCTGTAGGAGCTGTGAACAGAAATGCCCGAAGAATTGTATAAGTATAATGCCCGATAAGGAAGGCTTTCTATATCCTGTTATAGATAATGATAAATGTATAGGCTGTAAGGTGTGTGTTAATTCCTGTCCGGCTGTAAATATACCACAAAAAAGACAGCCTATAAGTGTATATGCACTAAAAAATAAGGATAAAAAGAGAATACTAAGCTCGGCATCCGGTGGTGCATCAGATGTATTTGCAGGCTATGTTATTGATAAAGGTGGTGTTGTATATGGATGTGCATACGATACTGACATGTTAGTTAAACATATAGAATTGACAGATAAAGAAAGCCTTAAAAGAATCCAGTCTTCAAAATACGTTCAGTCAGATATTGGCAGTTGTTATTCTAAAGCAAAAGAAAAGCTGGATAGTGGAAAGATGGTTTTGTTTACAGGGACACCTTGTCAGATTGCGGGTTTATATGCATTTCTTGGCAACAAGGAATATGATAAGCTGTATACAGTTGATCTGATATGTCATGGAGTTCCATCACCACTTTTATTTAAGAAGTATCTTGCTTATCAGGAGGATAAGCTGAAGGGAAAAATAGTATCTTTTAATTTTCGTTCTAAGGAAAAAAGAGGCTGGGCAGAACAGTATACGTTAAAGACACAGAATAAATCAAAGAGCGGAGCCATTAAACTGGATCGTTATGGTAAGCACTTCATGGATGGTGACTGTTACAGGGAAAGCTGTTATACATGTCCTTATTCTGATATTAAAAGAGTAAGTGATATAACTGTTGGAGATTTCTGGGGGATTTATAAGAGCCATCCTGAGTTTTCCTCTGCCCTTGGAGTATCATCAGTACTTGTAAACACAAAAAAAGGACAGATGCTTTCAGACAGTATTAGCAAATATGCAGATATTACTAAAGCAACTGTAAAAGAAGCCATGGCAAAGCAGGCAAATCTTAAAGCGGCTACTTTAAGACCGGCAGCAAGAGATACTTTCTATAAAGAGATACAGGATAGAGATTATATTAATAAACTAAAAGTTGGTCTGTGTCTTAAGGAACGTATAAAGGCGTTAATTCCAGCGCCGGTTATTTCATATCTGAAAAAAATAATGTAATCTTAAGAAATAATGTGATGTGAAATACGCCTTAGAAGAATTTTAGACAGATATAAGATTATATATCTGGTGAAAGGTGCATTGTTTACTTTGGTACATAGAGAATGGAGAATATAATGGACAATAATTTTAAATTATATTTAATGGCGTTTGTATTATTTTTTGCAGGAAATATATTACAGCTTGATGAAAAATCAACCATATATATGATATTTGCACTATGCTCGCTTATATGTCTTATTATAAAGCTGTGGAATGAGACACATACACAAAGAGAGATAATAACAGATATTGTGGTTGTAGGCTTTGCACTACTGTTATATATCAATTCAAAGGCTATGACAATACTTATGCTGGCAGCCTTTCTTGTGGCATCTAAAAATATTGATATCAAAAAACTTTTAAAATATACATTTTATTGTGCCGTAGTTTTATACATTGCAATTATAATAAGCTCACAGCTTGGAATAAGACAGAATATACATATACAGATAACAAGAATGACAGGGCAGGTGGCAGAAAGGTATGGATTGGGATTTGAACACCCTAACCAGCTCCATATGTATTATTTTATTATAGTACTTATGGGGATATATGTATATTATGAAAAGCTTACATGGCGTTCACTGCTTGTAGTGCAGATAATTAATTTTATATTATATAAGTTTTCTGTAAGCAGAACAGGTATGCTATCTGTTGTAGGATTATCTATAGTATATCTTATTTTCAGACAGAGAGATTATCTTAATAAGAAAATATCCAGGCTGGCGGCATGGGCTTTTCCACTATGTGCATTTGTATGCATATTTTTATCAAAGATATATACGGGTAATGTGATAGAAGTGATAATTAATAAACTGTTACAGGGAAGAGTATCTAATTCACATTATTTCATGGGAAAATATGGTGATAGTCTGTTTGGAAGGAATTTTACAAGCTCTAATAAAAGTCTGATACTGGATAATTCCTATGTGATATTGTGGCTTAAGTTCGGAATATTATTTACAGTTATTTTATGTATATTATATTATATAGCTGTAAAGAAGATGATAAAGCAAGGTGATAGAGCGGCTCTTCTTTGCATATTGATGTTTGCATGTTATGGAATAACAGAAGGTTTTTTAAGTAATATATTCAGAAATTTTTCATTACTGTTTCTTGCAAATATAATATGCGATGATATGCCGGCACTTATAGGTAAAGGAATACCGGTAAAGCTGCCATTAAGAGCGGGAAGAAAGATGGTACAGGAATAATGATAGATATTAAAGATAAAAAGGAATGTTGTGGCTGTAATGCCTGCGTACAGGCATGTCCATTACATTGTATAAGTATGGAGGCAGATGAAGAGGGCTTCTGGTATCCAAAAGCTGACAGCAATGTGTGCATTAAATGTGGGAAATGTGATATGGTATGTCCGGTTATTAATGCAGAGCATATTCAAAATGAGAATGAAGATAAGATAGCAGGTGAACAGCCTCAGACATATATAGCATATGCTTCGGATGAACAGTTAAGAAAACAAAGCTCGTCAGGTGGTATATTTGGCATTATTGCGCATGAGATATTACATGATGGCGGAGTGGTATTTGGTGCTGCATATGATGATGCTTATAGGGTTCGTCATATACATATAGAGAATGAGAGTGATATGCGGATTTTACAGGGAAGTAAGTATGTACAAAGTGACATAGGGGATACTTATAATGAAGCTTTTAAGGTACTTAAACAGGGAAGAAAGGTGTTTTTTACAGGAACTGCATGTCAGATAGCAGGACTTAAGCAGTTTCTAGGAAGAGATTATGATAATCTGCTGACAGCAGATGTGCTGTGTCATGGGACTCCTTCTCCAAAGCTGTGGAAAATGTATATAGAGTATCTTAAGAAAGTGAATAATTCAGATATTTATTCTGTTAATTTCAGGGATAAGAGTATTGGCTGGAAGAGATTCAGCATGAGAGTACAGTTTGATAATAATGAATTATGTGAGCCATTTTATAATAACAAGTATATGAATATGTTTCTTGGAAATATATGTTTAAGACCATCGTGTCATGCATGTCATTTTAAATCACTTACAAGACCGTCAGACATTACAATGGGCGACTGCTGGGGTATAGAAAATTATAAGCCTGAGCTAGACGATGATATGGGAGCTTCAGTAGTTCTAATTAATTCAGAAAAAGGATTGAGATTATTTGAAAAGGTAAGTGACAGGCTTATATATAAGAGAGCTGAGACTGATAAGGCACTGCCGCCACAATCGGATTCAAGAAAGTCAGTTGCAATGCATTTTAATCGTAATAAGTTCTTTAATGCAATGCAGAAGGGTGCAGATATTGATACGCTGGTTAAGTATCTTGAGCCGTCATTTGCAAGAAAGGTAGTAAGAAAAGTAAAGCGTATTATAAAAGGGTTCTATAAAAATAGATAATTATTGGAGGCACATCCGTGAATAGAAAGAAAAATGCGACAAGAAATATAATATTTGGTACATGTCTTAAGCTATATCAGATAGTTGTTCCATTTTTAATGAGAACGATAATGATATATTTTATGGGAGTACAGTATCTCGGACTTAACAGCCTGTTTACATCGGTGCTTCAGGTGCTTAATCTTGCAGAGCTTGGTGTTGGTAGTGCTATGGTATATAGTATGTATAAACCGGTTGCCGAACATGACAATAATACAATCTGCGCTCTTATGGGATTATATAGGAAATATTATAGGATAATTGGAATGGTTGTGCTGGCAGCAGGCTGTGTGATAATTCCATTTGTACCACATCTTATTAAAAGCGATGTGCCGGAAGGAATTAATATATATGTATTGTATGTGATGAATCTTCTTGCAACGGTATTTACATACTGGTTGTATGCATATAAAAATTCAATCTTACAGGCATATCAGAGAAATGATATTGTAAGTAAGGTAACGATAATTACTGACACAATAAAATATATATTGCAAATATTTACGATTGTTTTCTTAAAAAACTATTATATGTATGTGCTTGTGCTTATTCTTTTACAGATTGCCTCTAATATTATTACTGCGGCTGTGGTTACAAGGATGTATCCTGAATACAGATGTAAGGGAAGCCTTCCTAAGGAAGAGGTTGCACAGATTAATTCAAGAATAAGAGACCTCTTTACGTCTAAGATTGGTGCAGTTATAGTCAATTCAGCAGATACAGTTGTAATATCAGCATTTTTGGGACTTACTGTACTTGCCATATATCAGAATTATTTTTTTATAATATCATCGGTGATAGCATTTATAGCAGTTGTATTTAATTCGTGTACGGCAGGGATTGGCAATAGTATCATAGTTGAGACAAAGGAGAAGAATTACAATGATTTTAAGAAATTTACATTTCTTATTGCATGGATAGCAGGCTTTTGTACAGTATGTATTGTATGCCTTATGCAACCATTTATGAATATATGGATGAATGGCAACGAGAAGCTTATGTTGGGAATGAGTGAAGTTGTGTGCTTTTGTATATATTTCTTTGTATATGAGATACAGCAGCTTCTGCTTACATATAAGGATGCAGCGGGAATGTGGCATGAGGATAAATACAGACCGCTGGTAACGGCACTTACTAATCTTGCACTTAATATAATAATGGTTCAGTTCTTTGGATTGTATGGTGTATTATTATCTACTGTAATAAGTATTATTTTTATTGGTATGCCTTGGCTTTTTTATAATCTGTTTACGGTATTATTCAAGCGTAATGCGGCTAAATATGTTATAAGAGTTGTATATTATACGGTTATTACTATTGTGATATCTATAATTACATATACTGTGTGTTCATTAGTGCCATTTACTGGTATAGCAGAGCTTATAGTAAAGCTTATTATATGTATTATAGTTCCTAATTTATTGTTTTTTGCAACATTGTTTAAGTTTGAAGAATTTGGACAGGTAAAAGCACTTGTAAAAGGAATATTGAAAAGATAAGGATTTTTATAGGTGGTGTCTATGAATAAAACAGACAACTGTTCATGTCCGATTAGAAATTACATATAGAATGGGGATTAATATGAGTGAAAAAGTATCAATAATTATACCTGTGTATAATGTCGAAGAATATTTGAAAAAATGTATTGATTCACTGCTTGCACAGACATTTAAGGATATAAAAATAATACTTGTAGATGATGGTTCGACAGACAGTTCGTCTAAGATATGCGATGAATATAATAGAAAAGATAAGCGTGTACTGGTTATACATAAAAAGAATGAGGGCGTATCAAAAGCGAGAAATACAGGTCTTGAATATGCGCATGGAAAATATGTTATGTTTGTTGATTCTGATGACTGGATGGATGAGACTGCGATTGGCAGCTATGTTAAAATGATGGAAGATAATAATGGTGATTATCTCCTTAACAGATATAAGGTGATTGACGGTGGGCAGGAAAGAGAATGTATACATTTTTTTGATACCGGCAGAATAACAAGACAGCAGGCGTTCGATTTTCTGTTCTGTCAACATGGCGTATTTGGAAGTGTATGGAGCAAGTTGTTTTTGCTTGATATTATAAAAAAGAACAATCTGACATTTGATTCTTCAACAAGGATAGCAGAAGATTTACTTTTTAATGTCGATTATATGAAATATGCACAAAGTATTTTGTATCTTAAAGAACCTCAATATTACTATGTCCTAAGACAGGATAGTGCGCTTGGGAAGTTCTGGGGGGATTATAATGAGAAATGGTTTGAATATCTGTGGGTAATGAAACAGTTTTTATACAATGATAAATATTCTTATATAACCTGCAAGGATGCAATACAGGCAGCTTATTGCAGAACATGTATTAATGTATATGCTAGATTAAGAGTATATCATAACAGACCTGATATGATACAGGAGATAAAAATTGAATCAAAAAAATATATGCATGCATTATTAAAATCAGATACTTTTGGAAAGAAGACAAGATTTGTTACACTTGTAAAATATATATGTCCGTGGGTTATAAAGCTTATAGACAGATAATGAAATCTATAATCGTGAAATATATTCACTTTACAATTATAATAAGGCAGTGATATAATTTTAAAAGTTTAGGTGAAATAGATAATACCAGTATAAGCTGTTGGTTTTGAAGACGGCTGTGGGAAGATAACAGATAAAGATAAAAAGGAAATTATATGTTACAAAATAAACAAAGAATACAGAATATAATATTATTTATAACTGATTTTGCGGGATTGTTATTAAGCTATTATATGTCGGGCTTTATATGGCTTTATTATTATAAGGGCTTTGGGTTGGGATTTTCAGTTGGGCAGGTTGATTCCAAACTGACAGTTGTTATAGCAACATTTCTTATAGCATATCTTATTCATACAGAAAATGAAGATTATACAAAAAGAACACTGATGCAGGAGACTGTTTCTGTATTTAAGACGAATATTATATTGGCAGCAATAATTGCAATATACCAGTTGTTAGATAAAAGTTCTGTGGACTTCCCAAGAGGCTTGTATGTTTTGACAATAATTATTAATGTTATACTAATGTTAATTGTAAGAGAGGTAATTAAGCTGTATCTTACAAAGAAGTATAGAAATAAAAAGAGACTTCTTGTGATTACAACAAGTGATAGGGCAGACAGGATTGTTGATAAATATTCTTCTATCGATAACTGGGCAAACAGGTTATATGGAATAGCAGTTATTGATAAGGATATGAAGGGTGACAATATTAATGGTGTTCCGGTAGTTGCCAATGTACATGATATGATGACTTATATGAAAAATGAAATAGTAGATGAAGTATATATAAGTATCAGACAGGATAAAGCAGAAGAATTATCAGCTGTTGTTATGCAGCTTGAAGATATGGGGATTATTGTACATATCAAGCTTGAGACTCTTGATGCATATAAAGATTATGATATGAAGCTTGAGAAGATGGGAAAGACACCGGTTGTAACATTTGCTAACAGGTTCTATGATTACAGAAAGCTGGCTATTAAGAGGATAATTGATATAATTGGTTCGATAGTGGGACTTGTGATTATGTTTATTGCAATGATTTTTGTAGCTCCGGCTATTAAGATAGAATCGCCTGGACCTGTATTTTTCAAGCAGAAGCGTGTTGGCAGGAATGGCAGATATTTTTATATATATAAGTTTCGTTCAATGTATATGGATGCCGAAGAACGTAAAAAAGAGCTTATGGCAAAAAATGAAATGAGCGGTCTTATGTTTAAGATGAAAGATGACCCAAGAATTACTAAGGTGGGCAAATTTATAAGGAAGACAAGTATTGACGAACTTCCGCAGTTTATTAATGTATTTAAGGGAGATATGAGTATTGTAGGAACGAGACCACCTACAGTTAATGAATTTAAGCAATATGAGGGACATCATAAGAGAAGACTTTCTATGAAGCCAGGAATAACGGGAATGTGGCAGGCTTACGGAAGAAAGACGATAACTGATTTTGAAGATATTGTAAGCATGGATCTTGATTATATTGATAATTGGAGTATTATGTTAGATGTCAAGATTATATTAAGAACATTTATTGCAGTATTTCAGGGCGGCTGATGTCTGGATATTGTAAATGAGGAAATACTATAATGATTATTATGGACTGTCCGATATAGTATGACCGCATGTAAGCATGAAAATTATATAAAAATATACTATAAAAATACAAGTATACTATAGAATATATAGATGATAGTATTTTAGAAATGGAGAAATAATTATGAATATTTTATTAGCAGGTGGCGCAGGATACATAGGCTCTCATACAGCAGTAGAGCTTCTTGAAGCAGGACATGATGTTGTTATAGTTGATAATTACTGTAACAGCTCACCAGAGGCAGTTGTAAGAATACAGGAGCTTGCAGGAAAGACAGTAGTATCATATGAAGCAGATGTTAAGGATAAAGCTGTTATGGAAAAGATATTTTCAGAGAATAAGATTGACTGTGTAATACATTTTGCAGGACTAAAGGCTGTTGGTGAATCTGTACAGAAGCCAATAGAGTATTACCGTAATAATATAGATACTACACTTACTCTTCTTGAATGTATGAAAGAGACAGGCGTACACCAGTTTGTATTCTCATCATCAGCAACAGTATACGGTGAGGAAAATGATATTCCATATATCGAGACAATGAAGAAGGGCAGCTGTTCTAATCCTTATGGCTGGACTAAGTCTATGATGGAACAGATATTAGAAGATGCTGCTAAGGCTGATGATGAGCTTTCAGTAGTTCTTTTAAGATATTTTAATCCTATCGGTGCACATAAGTCAGGAAGAATTGGAGAAGACCCACAGGGGATTCCTAATAATCTTATGCCTTATATTGCACAGGTGGCAGTTGGAAGAAGAGATCATCTTACAATATTTGGTAATGATTATGAAACACCTGATGGAACATGCAGAAGAGATTATATACATGTATGTGACCTTGCCAACGGACATTTAAAGGCAGTGGAATATGGTGCCGGACATAAGGGAACTTCTGTGTTCAATCTTGGTACAGGAACTCCTTACAGCGTTCTTGATATTGTCAATGCATTTGAGAAGGCTAATGGTATTAAGATTAAGTATGAATTTGGACCACGCCGTGCCGGAGACCTTCCACAGTTCTGGGCTGATTCAGATAAGGCACAGAAGGTGCTTGGATGGAAGACAACAAGAACTCTTGAGGATATGTGCCGTGATACATGGAACTGGCAGAGTAATAATCCTAACGGATATGCAAAATAATATTTATATGATGTTTATGAATCTGTTTAAAGGCTGTTTATAAGTAAAGACGCTTTTAACATAGAATATGCATCATTTTAATGAACAGACAATAATTATAAAAATAAGTCATGTGGTGATATTTGTCCATAACCTATGATAACAGCATCGTATACAGACATGGATTATGATTTATTGTCTGTAAAATAGGAGCCTGCAGGTGACACAGTCGTTTGCAGGCTTTATATATAAGACAGATTTAGGAATGTAGATAATATGAAATATTCAGTGATAATTGTTACATATAACAGATGTGAACTGTTAAAAGAGGCAGTTGAATGTGCTTTGAACCAGTCAGTAAAACCATCACATATTGTTATTATTAATAATGCGTCGGATGATGGGACTTATGAGTATCTAAAGAAGCTTAATAAAGATTATAAAGGTGGTACGTCTTTAGTTATTAAGACGCTTAAGAAGAATACAGGAGGAGCAGGAGGCTTTTATTATGGTTTGAAAGCTGCACACCGGCTTGGGGATGACTGGCATGTTATAATTGATGATGATGCCATGCTTGAGCATGATTTTATGTATAGGATATCAGGAGCGATAAAGATATATAAAGATGTGTCATGTTTTGCTGGCAAGGTTATAACAGACGGCAGGATAATAACTGATCACAGGCGGAATATGGTATATCCCGGTTTTAGATTTAAGACTATTCCAGAATATATATATAAGAAAAACAGAGTGTTTTCATGCGATACAGCTTCATTTTGCGGGGTTGTAATAAAAGACAGTCTTATTGAAATTATTGGCTATCCTAAGAAGAAATATTTTATATGGTATGATGATACAGAATATTGTGTAAGAATAAGAAAATATAGCAGGATTCTGGTAATTACAAATGCGGTAATTAACCATAAGACGGCACTGCCTTTAATGGAGTGGCCAAGACATTATACATGGAAGGACTATTATGGCATGAGAAACCGTATTGATATGGTAAGAAGTCATGGTTCGTTATTGGACAGATTATATAACAGGGCATATATGTGGATTAATGTCAGATTAAGAAATACATTGTTTGATATAATAAATTTTCATGGTGATGACTGGAAGTATGAACTTGAGACTTATAAGAGAGCTGTGAAGGATTCAAGGCATATGTAGCAGATGAGAACAATTAACTTATTTATAAGGATGGTAAAGATATGCATAGTGAGGAAACGATGATACATTTACAGCATATGGTTGAACGTGCTTGTAATGGACATACAGGTGAAGAAAAAGAAATTGAGGGTATATTATACGATGAGGTATATACACTTGTAAGACCTGTATATGGGGATGAGAAGAGCCATAAGATAACTGGTATAATATTAAAAAAATACATTTCCAGACTGAACGGAAGAAATGTAATAGATGTGCATGAAGATGTAGCAATATATGCAATAAAGTCAATGTATATGACAATTCAAAAAAATAGTGGTGAGATATTTACATATGAGGTAGATAAGGAATTAAATGATATATATAACTGTGTGTCAGATGATGCTGTTCTTTATGATATAACAAGATATTATTGTCACGGCTTTGAAAGTGTTAAGGCGTATAACAGTATGCCGGAAGAATATAAGAATATGCCGCAGCCACTTATTATTCTGATGGAGCTTTATGTATATATGGAGCTTAGTATTAAGCATATATCTGAGATATTAGATGTTGATAAAAATGTAATTAAGTATAATATATTACAGCTTAAAAATAATCTTATATATATTAATGAGCAGGTGTTAAATAATAATGATCTTACCGGAAAAGTGCAGTCTGAAGTTCAAAAAAGACATTCTGTCAATAACAGGAAGAGATTAAAAACTAAACCTTATTTATCTGATGATGATGAACTTCCACAGATTTCATCATATATATTTTCACGTTTTAATGAAAAACAGAAGAACATTATTGATATAGCGGCGGCAGTAGTGATAATTATTGCCGGAATTATTATATTTCATTAATAATATTATTATATTCCATTAATATAAGGCTTATGAGATTATTTGCCAAAGTTCATAAATGAACTGGCTATTTGTGCCGCAGGCGTCACAAAGCAGCCTTTATCGCAGAACCAAATCTGACTCAGAAATGGAGATTAATATGAATGTGATTTTGGTAATTACACATTTCACTTTATGGAATATACTTGAAATAAACAGGGAATTGTTGTATTATTCTTTAGTTAAGTATTAAAGTGCAGAAATGGGGATAAAATGAAGTTAATTATACAGATACCGTGTTATAATGAAGCAGAGACTTTAGAGGTTACATTAAATGATCTGCCAAAGCATATAGATGGGATAGATGAGATAGAATATCTCGTTATAGATGATGGAAGCAGTGATAATACGGCAGAGGTTGCCAAGAACTGGGGAGTACATTATGTCGTAAGATTCAGACGTAATAAGGGACTTGCTAAAGGCTTTATGTCAGGGCTTGATGCATGTCTTAAGAATGGTGCAGATATTATTGTTAATACTGATGCAGATAACCAGTACTGTGGAGCGGATATAGAGACGCTTGTACGTCCGATTTTGGATAAAAAGGCACACGTAGTTATTGGGGAAAGGCCTATTGATGATACAGAACATTTTTCACCACTTAAGAAGAAGCTGCAGCATTTTGGAAGCTGGGTAGTAAGAAAGGCAAGTAAGACGGGAATCCCGGATGCACCGAGTGGATTCAGGGCATATTCAAGAGATGCTGCATTAAGAATTAATGTCATCAATGATTATACATATACACTTGAGACGATTGTACAGGCAGGCAGAGAAAAGATGGCCATTATGTCTGTGCCTATAAGAACTAATCCTGAGCTTAGAAAATCAAGACTTTTTCATAGTATGTGGGGGTATATAAAGAAGTCAATGCTTACAATAATAAGGACGTATCTTATGTATAGACCTTTATTTTTCTTTTTTATGATAGGTATTGTTTTGTCATTTATCGGGTCGGCATTCTTTATAAGATACTTTATATTTATGTGTATGGGTGATGGAGCAGGACATACACAGTCGCTTATATTTGCAAGTACAATGCTCCTTGCGGGTGTTCAGACTATAATAGTGGGTTTGTTAGGAGATGTAATATCGGCTAATAGAAAGATATTACAGGATATCCAGTATCATGTCCGTAAGATGGATTATGATAAAGATAGTGGAAGAGATGAGGCTAATTATGATGAAATAGCTGTTGCTGAAAGACTGATTAACAGACTTAATGTTGTGTCAGATTCTGATGAGACACAGACTATATATATAAAGAATGACAGCAGACAGGATGATTCACAGATTTCAGATGATATTAAAAATGATTAATATATAAATATATATCTGTGGAATGGAGATTATAATGAAAAAGAAAAGATTACTTATTACAGGTTCAACATTTCCACGTTATGAAAATGATACTGAGCCAAGATTTATACTTGATATAGCCAAGGCGATGAAAGAGTATGCAGACGTAACGGTATTGGTGCCGGCTGCACCGGGAGCAGCAGATAAAGAGAGGCTGGAGGGAGTTAATGTAATAAGATATCATTATTTTCCAATACATTCATTAGAGACACTTTGTTATCCTGGAGCTATTGTACCAAGAATAAAGCAGAAAAAGACCAGGGCACTGTTAGTACCCTGGCTTTTTATTTCTTTATTTTACAATCTGTTTAAGTTAAGAAATGATTATGATATAGTACATTCCAACTGGCTTATACCACAGGGAATTGTGCAGTCATTTGTAAATAAGCCATATATTGTAACAGGGCATGGGGCGGATGTTACATCGCTTAATAAGGGGTTATTATTAAAGCTTAAGAGAAGGTGTTTGAAAAAGGCAGCAGGTGTTACGGCGGTATCACAACCATTGCTTAATGTTATGGATTCAATATATGATAATAAACATAAGGCTGTAATATCAATGGGCTGTGACACTTCTTATTTTGGAAAACAGTTTTATAAGGATAATTATTTTAACCAGAATGGTAAGAAAGTTATATTATTTGTTGGCAGGCTTGCTGAAAAAAAAGGCGTTGCATATCTTATTGATGCAATGAATTATATTGATGGAGCTATACTTGTAATAGTGGGGAATGGACCATTAAGAGCCGGGCTTGAAAGACAGGCAGAGAAGGTATGTGCAGCGAAGCAGTGTAAGTGTATACAGTTTATGGGTGCCAAAACACATGAACAGTTAAGATATATATATGCATCTTCAGATATATTTGTTATGCCGAGCATAACGGCAAGAGATGGTGATAAAGAGGGTTTCGGGCTTGTAATGCTTGAGGCATTTGCATCGGGACTTCCGGTGGTTGCAAGTCGTTCAGGAGGAATAACGGATCTTATTAAGGATGGTATAAATGGTTATCTTACAGAAGAAAAAGACATAAAGGAAATAGCAGATAGAATTAACATTGTATTAAATGATAAAAACATTTATAATAAATATGTTACGGCAGCATATGAGACAGCTGGAAAATATGATTATAAGGTTATTGCTAAGAAATATAATGATTTTATTGATAGTATCATGGAGGTGCATTGATGGCTAATAAAGAAGAAAGACTTATCAGGCTGATACGAAGGGAACAGTCAGGAAAAGGCGGCAATTACGAAGAAATATGTGAGCTTTTATTTGACGAGATAAATAATCTTGTCCGTCCGGTATGTCAGAGTGCGGAGGAAAGCAGAAAAAAGGTTAAAAAGTTGTTTGTAAGGATGCTTCAGCAGATTGATGAGATTGATACCAACGATGATATCCATCTTTGGATAGCAGGATTTACTACTGTTACTTTATATGAGCTGCTATGCAGGGAAAATGGACAGATAATTACATATAGGTCAGGCAATATTGATTATCAATATTCACATATTGATGATGATGATGAATTAAGATTAAAAGTAAGAGATTATAATGATGCGCTTGCAAATCCAAAGAGATATATGTTTGGCAAAGAATTTTTTTCAAAGCTTAGCAAGGGGCAGATAATTCTTTTTGAGATGTTTTGTTATGAGGGCTTTACAATAGATGAGATACAGGAACTGCTTGAAGTTGATAAGATATATATAACAAGTGAGCTTGCCGCAATCAAGGCAATAGTACTTGGTAATACAGATGAAGAGGTTGAACTTATATCAGAAAATGACACTGATATTAAAGAAAATGTCAAGTCATATGCCAGTGAAGATGATAATGATGATATCGCTGCAATAAAGGCAGCAGTAGCAGCTATAGTAAATGATACCGTAGATGAAGTTAATACGGAAAATGAAGGATATAAAGATATTGTATCGGCAGTTAATGCTATCAAGTCAGAGCCTGATTACAATAACAATGATACATTAGGCGCTACTCTTGTCAATATTAATAAAGAGCATATTAATAATATAATAAAGAATAGTGAAAATAAGACCGGCAAAGATGATACAGAGATTGAATTAAATGAGGATAAATTAAAAAATGATACGCCTAAATCAGAAAAGAAAGCAAAGACAAAGGATATAGAAGCTGATTATATTGATGAGGATGAAGCTGATGCTGATTATGATAAGTCTGACAAGAAAAAGGGACTTGCAGGATTATTTGGCTTTGAGGATTTGTCGGAAGATGAAGATGATGAAGATGATGAAGATGAAGCTGATAATAAGACAGTAAAAAGAGACAGAATGGCAGACGATGATTCCTTGGTCAATAGTGGAAAGACCAATAAGATTCTTAAAATATTAAGTATTGTTGTGCCATCAGTTGCGGTGGTTGTATTTATTGTGATACTTTTAACAAGCGGAGTGTTTAATAAATCTAGTTCAACAAGTAATTCTGTAACTGCCGCAGAAACTAAGACATCAACTAAGAAGCAGGAGAGCACAACACAGGAATCGACAACAGCTAAGGCTACAGAAAAGTCAACACAGAAGACAACTGCGGCTAAACAGACAGAACAGACTACGACAGCTAAACAGGTAGAAAAGACAACTGAGGCTAAGACAGAGGCACAGAATAATAACACAACAAGGACATCGCAGCAGCAGAATAATCAGGCAGATAATGATTCTGATACCCAGGCAACCGAAAGCAATACGCAGGCGACAGAGGCACCAACGCAGGCGACAGCAGCACCAACGCAGGCAACAGCAGCACCGACGCAGGCAACGGAAGGCAATACGCAGGCAACGGAAGGTAATACGCAGGCGACAGCAGCACCAACAGATGCACCGACGCAGGCAACGTCAGCACCGACACAGGCAGATACTGTTGTTGATGAGAAAAATGGAACTGCATTACATTAATTATGCGTATTGACTGCATATATTAATTGTTTTTGGCGGTTCATACATATATTAATTGCTTTTGGCGGTTATTGCAAAAAAAGTATATTTATGATATATTTATTCAGATATACATGTTATATTTAACAGACAGTATGCAGATGTATGTATAAGCATTGATTGCGACAGAGCAAAAGGTGCAGTATATTGCACAGAAATGAGGATTAAAGATGAAGGTAGTATTACTTGCAGGTGGATTTGGAACGAGAATAAGTGAAGAGAGTCATTTAAAACCAAAGCCAATGATAGAGATAGGTGGAAAGCCGATTTTATGGCATATTATGAAGGAATATTCTAACTATGGATATAATGATTTTATTATCTGCTGCGGATATAAGCAGTATGTGATAAAGGAATGGTTTGCAGATTATGCACTTCATAATTCTGATGTTACATTTGACTTTGCAAATGGAGGTAAGATGACAGTACACAATAATTTCTCAGAGCCATGGAAGGTAACACTTGTAGATACAGGACTTAATACAATGACAGGCGGACGTGTAAAGAGAATACAGAAGTATGTAGGAGATGAGACATTCATGCTTACATATGGAGATGGCGTGTGCGATGTTAATATTAATGACCTTGTGGAATTTCATAAAAAGCATGGAAAGATAGCAACAATGACATCTGTAAGTGTAGGCCAGAGATTCGGTGTACTTGATATTGACGATAATGATACAATACGTTCATTCAGAGAGAAGAATGATTCTGACGGAAGCAGAATTAATGCGGGATATATGGTATTAGAGCCAAAGATATTTGACTTTATAGATGGAGATTCAACAGTATTTGAGAAAGAACCACTTGAGACATGTGCAAAGTTAGGAGAACTTAAGGCATATAAGCATAACGGCTACTGGCAGTGCATGGATACTAAAAGAGAGATGGAAAAGCTCGAAGAGTTATGGCAGACCGGCAAGGCGCCATGGAAGTCATGGGAATAATCTGATATTAAATAAAGCATCGGACTATATAACATAATAATCAGATATGAGGGTTAAAATATTTGTTAATCCTCATGGCATAATTATAGAATATGGAATTAAGAAAGAGAGATAATTATGGACTTGAGTTTTTATAAGGGTAAGAGCGTTCTTATAACAGGACATACAGGTTTTAAGGGAACATGGCTTACAAGAATTCTTGTTAATGCAGGAGCCAGGGTGACAGGATATTCACTGACACCGCCTACAGAGCCTAATCTTTTTGGCATGGCAGATGTTGAGGATAAGATGGATTCTGTAATAGGGGATATAAGAGACCTTGCACATCTTAAAGAAGTATTTAAAAAGGCACAGCCTGAGGTTGTATTTCACCTTGCAGCCCAGCCTATAGTAAGGGATTCGTATAAAGACCCGGTATACACATATGAGACTAATGTAATGGGAACAGTTAATATATGCGAATGTGTAAGGCTTAACCCATGTGTAAAGTCATTTCTTAATGTAACAACTGATAAGGTATATAAGAATAATGAATGGGAATGGGGCTACAGGGAGAATGAACCACTCGATGGTTATGACCCATATTCTAACAGCAAGTCCTGTTCAGAGCTTGTAACACACAGCTATATCAATTCATTTTTTAATGATATGGAAGTTGCGGTATCTACAGCAAGAGCCGGCAATGTTATAGGCGGTGGTGATTTTGCCAATGACAGAATTGTACCTGACTGTGTAAGGGCAGCGATTAAGAAAGAGGATATAATTGTCCGTAATCCACATTCGACAAGACCATACCAGCATGTATTAGAGCCGCTTGCGGCATATCTTTTAATAGCAATGAAGCAGTATGGGGATAAGAGTTACGCGGGCTTTTATAATGTGGGACCTGATGAGAGTGACTGTATTACAACAGGAGATCTTGTGGATACCTTCTGTAATAAGTGGGGAGAGGGTCTTAAGTGGATTAATAAGTATGATGGAGGTCCTCACGAGGCTAATTTCCTTAAGTTAGACTGCTCTAAGTTAAAGACTGTATTTAACTGGAAGCCACGCTGGAACTTTGATATGGCAATAGGTAAGTCGGTTGAATGGGCAAAGGTCTATGCAGCTGGTGGAGATGTAGTAAAGACTATGGATGATGAGATTGCAGAATTTTTTGAGGCATAGCCGGTATTAATGTGTATACCATAGAATATATGTCTTTGCCGTATATTTGTCTTTATATAATATTTGCCTTTATACAATATTTGTATTTATGCAATGTTGTTTTTATAGAATATCCGGACTGACATTTTTAAGACATTGATAAAGAGATATTTCCTTAAAAATCATTTGTCAGCAGTACAATAATAAGTTTATATTAATTAATCTATAAAATATATTTATGTGAAAGAAAGGATTATCACGCATGTTTGATAATAAGAATGAATTAGAAGCAAGAGAAGAGATACTTGGCATAGTAGATGAGTACTGTAAGAAGTATCATAATCAGAAGAAGTATAAGGAGGGTGACAGAATCTCATATGCAAGCCGTGTATATGACAGTGCTGAGATGAAGAATCTCGTTAATTCGGCACTTGAGTTCTGGCTTACGGCAGGCCATTATACAGATGAATTTGAAAAGAAGTTCGGCGAATATCTTAATGTTAAGTATGTATCTGTAGTCAATTCAGGTTCATCAGCCAACTTAAATGCATTTATGGCACTTACATCACCGCTTCTTGGTGACAGAAGAATAAAAAGAGGCGATGAGGTTATAACTGTTGCAGCAGGATTTCCAACAACGGTTACACCTGCAATACAGTACGGCGCGGTACCGGTATTTGTAGATGTTACAATTCCACAGTATAATATTGATGTTACAAAGCTTGAGGCTGCATTATCAGATAAGACTAAGGCAGTAATGATAGCCCATACACTCGGCAATCCGTTTGACCTTACAGCAGTTAAGGAATTCTGTGATAAGCACAATCTCTGGTTAGTAGAGGATAACTGTGATGCACTCGGTTCTAAGTATACATTCCACGGAGAAGAGAAGTTTACAGGAACAGTTGGTGATATAGGAACATCAAGCTTCTACCCACCACATCATATGACAATGGGTGAAGGTGGTGCCGTATATACTGACAATCCACTTCTTAACAAGTGCATCCGTTCATTCAGGGACTGGGGACGTGACTGTATATGTCCATCAGGAAAGGATAACCTGTGCGGACACAGATTTGACAAGCAGTATGGTGAGCTTCCATTAGGATATGACCACAAGTATGTATATTCACATTTCGGCTATAACCTAAAGGCAACAGATATGCAGGCAGCCGTAGGTGTAGCGCAGTTAGAGAAGTTCCCTTCATTTGTTGAAAGAAGAAGACATAACTTTGACAGATTAAGAAAAGCGCTTGAAGCAGTTGAAGATAAGATAATATTACCGGTACCATGTGAAAACTCACGTCCAAGCTGGTTTGGATTCCTTATAACAGTTAAGGAAGGTCTTGACAGAAACAAGGTAGTTGAATATGTGGAAGGACATGGAGTACAGACAAGAAACCTCTTTGCCGGTAATTTGATCAAGCATCCATGCTTTGATGAGATGAGAGCTACAGGCGAAGGCTACAGAGTAGTAGGCGGACTTGATAATACAGACAGAATCATGAATGATACATTCTGGGTAGGAGTATATCCTGGAATGACAGATGAGATGATTGATTACATGGCTAAGACAATTATTGAGGCTGTGAATCAGTAATTTTAAAGCATCAGAAATGAGGATAATGTGGACAATAATCAACAGGTAAAAGAAGAAAAGCAAAAAGAAAGCTTTAAGAGTATATTTATACAGTTTATTAAGTTTGGACTTGTAGGTGTATCGAATACAATTGTATCAGGTCTTATATACTTTCTTTTTAATCAGGTATTTTTTCCGGGAATATGGCTGCTTGCAAGTATTGTAAGCTGGGTTATAAGTGTATTCTGGGCATTTATGTTACAGAATGTATTTGTATTCAAGGAAGATCAGAATGCCGAACACAGAGTATGGTGGAAGACCTTACTAAAGACATATACAGCATATGCATTTACAGGATTATTTTTAAGTAATATATTATTATTCTTGTGGGTAAATGTAATAGATATTGCACAGTATTGTGAGCCAATCATTGCATTTTTTGCCAGAATACATATTGGTTTTCTTGGAGATAAGGCAACATTTTCAAGCAATATGGGCTGGTTTCTCAATATGATAGTATCGATACCACTTAATTTTATAATTAACAAATTCTGGGCATACAGACAGAAAACTAAATAATATTAGTTAATATTTGTTAAAAACCGGGTGTATATTGCAGATGGCGGAGGTTGTCGATTAATTCCGGCTGTAACGGCTAGAGACTTGTATAACAGGCATCTATGGCAATACACCAAGAATTAATAAACAACCTCTGCTTTTTTATAATTATAGGAATGGAGATTACTATGAAAATTAAAGTATCTGATTATGTATCACAATTTCTTGTGGATAATGGAATAACACATGCTTTCACTGTAACCGGTGGAGGTGCAATGCATCTTAATGACAGTCTGGGACATCAGAAAGGCCTTACATGTGTATATAACCACCATGAACAGGCTTGTGCAATTGCAGCAGAAAGCTATGCAAGAATACACAATAAGATTGCAGCATTGTGTGTAACAACAGGACCTGGTGGAACTAATGCGATGACAGGTGTTGTTGGCGGATATCTGGATTCTATTCCTATGCTTATTATATCGGGTCAGGTGCGTTATGATACAACTGCGAGAAGTACAGGACTTAATATAAGAGCTATGGGTGATCAGGAATTTGATATTACTAAGTCGGCTGCCGCTATGACAAAGTATGCACAGATGGTAACAGACCCTAAGCAGATAAGATATTGCATGGAGAAGGCGTTATATATTGCTACAACAGGAAGACCGGGACCATGCTGGATAGATATACCTGTGAATTTTCAGGGCTTTTATGTAGATACAGATGAACTAGAGGGCTTCGACCCTGCTGAATATGAAGCACAGCTTGCACCACATGTGACAGATGAACAGGTGGATGCGATTATAGATAAGATTAAAAATGCCAAACGTCCTGTGTTATATGCAGGAAATGGTATCCGTATATCAGGCGGTTATGAGAGCTTCAAGAAGGTTGTTGAACTTCTTAATATTCCTGTTGCTACAGGCTGGGACAGTATAGATGAGATATATGATGAACATCCGCTCTATGTAGGAAGAGGCGGAATTATGGGTGACAGGGCTGGTAATTTTGCTGTACAGAATTCTGACCTTGTATTTGCCATTGGTAACAGACTTAGCATAAGGCAGGTCGGCTATAACTGGAAGACATGGGCAAGAGAGGCTTATGTTATAATGAATGATGTATGTGAAGATGAGATGAAAAAGCCTACACTTCACGTAGATATGCCTGTATGGGCAGATGCTAAGGAACTTCTTGAAAAAATGGCAGCACGTCTTGAAAAGACCGGTGAAAAGGTATTTACAGGCAATGACTGGATTGAAAGATGCCAGCAGTGGAAGAAGAATTATCCTGTAGTGCTTCCTAAGCATTATGAAGATAAGAACCATGCCAATGTATATGCATTTATTAAAGAATTAAGCAGCCGTCTAAGCGAAGGACAGGTAACAGTTGTCGGTAACGGTTCTGCATGTGTTGTGGGAAGCCATGCATACGTTATTAAGAAGGATCAGAGATTTATCATTAATTCTGCGATAGCTTCAATGGGCTATGACCTTCCGGCAGCTATAGGTGCAGCAGTTGCAGAGCATGGCGATAAAGCATTATATGGAAGAAGCCTTACAGATGATTCGGTAAAGGATATAATCCTTGTAACCGGTGATGGAAGTATTCAGATGAATATTCAGGAACTTCAGACAGTTATTCATCATAAGATGCCAATTAAGATATTCTTAATTAATAATCAGGGATATCATTCAATAAGACAGACACAGACTAATCTGTTTAATAAGAATTTTGTAGGCATTGGACCACAAAGCGGAGATTTGAGTTTCCCTGATATGTCAAAGCTCGCACCTGCATATGGATATCCGTATCTTAGCTGTGATGGCAATGATAAGCTGGATGAGACAATTGATAAAGCACTTGGCATGAAAGGCCCTGTTATATGTGAGATATTTGTATCCACAGAACAGAATTTTGAGCCGAAGTCATCAACAAAGAGATTAGAGGATGGAACGCTTGTATCACCTCCACTTGAGGATCTTGCTCCATTTCTTGACAGGGATGAATTCAGGAAGAATATGATAATCGATCCGATATCATAATATATCAAAGAGAAGTATAATAGTTGTATGGGAAATTATTTAAAATGATAATTTCCCATACAGCCGTTTGTCTATGAGGCAGATAAGCAGCAATTACAAAGAAAAACCGCAGGTGTGGATATTTGTCGTATATTAAAAATAAATTTGCCGGAAAAATGATGATAGTGTAAAAAATAAGCTCAATGGCTTATTTTATCACACGGCTATTTGTGCCGCAGGCGTCACAAAGCAGCCCTTATCACAGAACCAAATCTGACATTTGGTCTGAGATGTACTAGATATTAGAATGCCTGCGGAATGGGGTTAGTATGAAAAGAGCAGTTATTACCGGGCCGACCGGGTCTATAGGTATAGCATTAATTGACAGACTTATAAAAGAAGGCGTAGAGGTCGTGGCGGTAGTAAGACCCGGCTCTAAGAGAGCAGACAGAATACCTGTTAATGATATGATTACAAAGGTCGAATGTGACTTGTGTAATCTGGACAGGCTTGCTGACATGATAGAGGGACCGGCAGATGTGTTCTATCATTTTGGATGGGATGGAACATTTGGCAACAGCCGTAACAATATGTACGGTCAGAACCTGAATGTAAAATATGCGCTTGATGCAGTGAAGGCTGCGGCTTTACTTGGCTGTGAAGCATTTGTAGGAGCTGGTTCACAGGCGGAATATGGAAGATATGAGGGGAAGTTAAATGCAAAGGTTCCTGCATTTCCTGAAAATGGATATGGAATGGCAAAGTTATGTGCCGGACAGATGACAAGAGTGCTATGTGAGCAGGAAGGCATAAGACATGTATGGACAAGGATATTAAGCATATATGGACCATATGATGGTGAGAATACAATGGTAATGAGTACCATATATAAGCTGTTAAGAGGTGAAAAGCCGTCATGCACAAGGGGAGAACAGATGTGGGATTACCTGTATTCCAAGGATGCGGCACTTGCTATGTATCTTATAGGTAAGAGTGGGATAAATGGAAAGACTTATTGTATAGGAAGCGGTCAGGTAAGTCAGCTTAAGGATTATATAGAAAATATCAAAGATGCAGTCAATAAGGAGGCCGGTATAGGATATGGAGAGATTCCATATTCAGACAAGCAGGTTATGTATCTTTGTGCAGATATAGAAGAACTTACACGTGATACAGGATTTAAGCCTGAATATACTTTCAGACAGGGAATTAAAGAAACTGTTGAATGGTGCAAGATGAATATGAAAGGTAATTCAAAGTAATGAAAAAAATAAGCATAATGGTACCTTGTTATAATGAGGAAGAAAATGTTATACCTATAAGCGAAGCATTAATAGATATGTTTGCTAAGGATCTTCCACAATACGATTATGAGATTCTGTTTATAGATAATGATTCAACAGATACGACAAGGGTTAAGTTAAGACAGATTTGTGAAAAAAATCACAAAATTAAAGCAATATTTAATGCAAAGAACTTTGGACAGTTTAATTCACCATATTATGGTATATTACAGACAGAGGGTGATTGTACAATTCCGGTATGTGCAGATTTTCAGGATCCTATAGAATTAATACCAGAGCTTGTAGCAAAGTGGGAAGAGGGATATAAGATTGTATGTGCTGTAAAGACTAAGAGTAAAGAAAATCCAATAATGTATTTTCTACGTGCATGTTATTACAAGCTTATCAAGAAGATGTCATCAGTAGAACAGATTGAACAGTTTACAGGTTTTGGACTGTATGATAAGTCATTTGTAAAAGTATTAAGGGATTTAAAGGATCCGATTCCATTTATCAGGGGAATAGTCGGAGAATTAGGTTTTAAAAGAACAGAGATAGAATATACACAGCCGCAGAGAAGGGCAGGAAAGACACATAATAATTTCTATACATTATATGATGCTGCGATGTTAAGCTTTACATCTTATACTAAGATTGGTTTAAGACTTGCTACATTTGTAGGTGCTATATCATGCTTTGCAAGTGTAGTTATTGCAATTGTATATTTTATAATGAAACTTATGTATTGGAACCGTTTTCAGGCGGGGATGGTACCACTTATATTGATTGTATGTTTTATGGGGTCATTGCAGCTTGTATTTATCGGACTTATGGGCGAATATATATTAAGTATTAATAAGAGACTTATGAACAGACCGCTGGTCGTTGAAGAAGAAAGAATTAATTTTGATAGTAAGAACACAGAAAATTAACAAATAAATGATATGATACCAACATTCAGTTAAGAGTGGAAATGAGGTTTATTATGAAGTGTGTAATATTGGCAGGTGGAAGTGGTGACAGCTTATGGCCGCTGTCGAGGAAGAATTATCCTAAACAGTTTATGAATATTAAGGAAGGACGTTCACTGCTTCAGGAGACCGTTGTAAGGAATATGCCATTTTGTGATGAGTTTATCATTGTTACAAAGGAAGCTTATAGAAATATTGTAAACGGTCAGATGAAGGCTTTTCAGAGCCTTAAGTACAGAGTAATTCTTGAAGGTAATTCCAAGGGTACGGCAGCAGCTATTATGCTTGGAAGCATGTTATATAATCAGTCAGAGCTTATATTTACTGTAACGGCAGATAACTTAATTGAGGGCTCAGAATATAAGGATGCCATAATTGAGGCAAAAGAACTTGCAAAGGAGGGGAATATCGTGTCAATCGGTATTAAACCGGGCAAGGCTAATGTCAATTATGGATATATTCTAAGACAGGAACAGAATGTTCTTAAGTTTATAGAGAAGATTAAATTAGGCAATGAGCAGAATTTCGGTTATGATGACGGTTTCTTATGGAACAGTGGTATGCTTATATACCGTGCCGGAGATATGCTCAATGCTGCAAAGGAGTATGCACCGGAACTTTATAATACATGCCGCAGTGCCAAAAGAAGAGTGCCTGCAATAAGAAGAACCGTTAAGTTTTCTGAAAAGGTAATGAAGGATATTCCGGAGGGAAGCATAGAAAAGTTTATTCTTGAAAGCAAGCCGGATATTAAGGTGGTAGAAGCACATATCAGATGGAAAGATGTCGGCAATGTATCAGACCTTGATGAGAATACAAGTGTGTCACATAATGACTATGTAATTAAAAATGACTGTGATAATGTAACTGTAATTAATAGTGCAAACAGACAGTTAGTTGTAACTAATGATGTTAAGGATGTTGTAGTTGTTAATACAGAGGATGCGGTATATGTATCTTCTAAGGATAATGTAGATGGAATTAAGAATATAATTCAGGATAATTCAGAAAAATATAAGACATATTTTGACTATAACAGATTATCGTACAGAGAGTGGGGAATACATGAGCTTCTTACATATTCTGAAGGATATAAGGTTAAGAAGGTTACGGTATTTCCGGGGATGAGCATGAACCTGCACCAGCATGAATACAGAAGTGAACACTGGGCTGTAGTGGAGGGAACAGCAACAATCACACTGGGTAATGATACACAGGACTATCATAAGTATGAAAGTGTATTTGTACCAATAGGAATGAAGCACAAGGTTGCTAATAAGACCGATAAGAATGTTGTAATTATTGAGATAGGCATAGGTGAAACAATATCTGAAAATGATATGGTCAAGATATATAATAATTCCGATACAGAAGAAAATTATATAGTTGAAAAGAATACACCTATTGTAAAGCTTGACCCTGCATTTAAGGATAATCTGTGGGGTGGAACTAAGTTAAGAACAGTATTTGGCAAGAAATGTGACTATGATGTTATAGGTGAAAGCTGGGAATTATCAGCACACCCTGACGGACAGAGCCGTATTGCAACAGGCAGATATAAGGGAATGTTATTTAATGATTATCTGTCAATTATAGGCAAAGAGGCATTGGGCTGGAAGTGTCAGGCACAGGACAGATTTCCTGTACTTATTAAGTTTATTGATGCCAAGCAGGCGTTGTCTATACAGATACATCCTGATGATGAGTATGCCCTTGAAAATGAAGGTGAATATGGCAAGAACGAAATGTGGTATGTAATCGACTGTGAGCCGGATTCTTATCTGTATTGCGGACTTTCAAAGGAAGTATCCAAAGAAGAGATAGAAGAGAGAATTAAGAATAATACAATTACAGAAGTACTTAACAGAATAGATGTAAAGCCGGGTGATGTAGTAATGGTTAAGGCCGGAACTATACATGCAATCGGAGCGGGCATATTAATATGCGAGATACAGCAGAACTCTAACAGTACATACCGTATGTATGATTATGACAGAAGAGATAAGTTCGGTAATCCAAGAGAGCTGCATGTGGCAAAGGCACTGGATGTTGTAGATACCAAAGCATATGTAAAGGACAATAACAGTGAAGTAATGCTTGAAGAAAATGAGAATTATTCACAGGAAAGACTCGTACAGTGTAAATATTTTGAATGTTTCAAGTATGAGATATTTAAGGAAGTTAAGCTTGTAGTCGATGAAGCTTCATTCATTTCAGTATTATTTATTGCAGGTGAGGGTACTATTACTGAAGAAGCAAGTGGAGAGAGCATGTCATATAAGGCAGGTGACAGTTTCTTTATCAGTGCCGGAAAGAGAACAGTAACAATATCAGGAAATGGTTCATGTATAGTTACACATGTATAGTGGTGATTTAATGAGTAATAACAAAGAGAATAATCATAATAAAAAAAAATGGCTTAAAATGACAGCCTATATTATATCTGCCATACTTGTCATATTCTATCTTGTAGTTTTATGGTGGGGAAGCCATCCCGATGTTGGTATTGAGTACAGAATGTATTATATAACACATGAATTATCAGACTGGCCAGGATACGGCAGATTGTCTTATAAGCCGGGAACAGAAGAGATATGCACAGGTCTTAAGGACAGGAACGGACAGGATGTAACTTATACAGTATGCCGCCGCAAGGGTAAGGGCTGGCAGGAAGAGCAGTATGAGGGAAGTGTTAATGATAATACGACATCATATATATACTATCTGCCAAAGACTGATGGAATAATATATGATGCAGATTATACGGCAGAAATAAAGAACTTTACCGGAGAGGGTTATGTTAAAGTATATATTAATGATACATATGCAGGAATGTTTGAAGGTAAAGGAACATATACATTTAAGACATCTGCAATAGAGAATGATAGACTTGTCACAATAAGATTTGAAGCGGATAACTGCAGTTTTAATTTATGGAGTACGAAGCTGGGTTAAAAGTTGTATATGTTGTAATATTTTAAAGAGAAATATTTAGTGTGAAAAATAATGCTGATGCGATTATTTTCCAAAGTTCATAAATGAGGATTAGTATATAAATTCACATGATTAAATGCTTAGAATATATTTGATATATATAGTATAGCGATGTAATAAGGAGTTGTATGAAAGAAAAAAGTACGCTTACCGGAAAAATCAAGAATTGTGCCATTCCGGGATTAATAACACTGGGAGTTGTAATATTTACACTGATATTTAAAGGTATATGGCCATTTGGAAGCAACAGAATAGATTATTTTGATAATATGCAGCAGGTGGCACCGTTGTATGCACATCTGTGGGACTGGATGCATGGGAATGCTTCAATATGGTTCGACTGGTATACAGGGCTGGGAACTAATGTTTCCATGAGTATATCGGCATTTACTATGTTAAGTCCGTTTAATCTTTTACTTTATTTCATTCCAAGGAATCTTATACTTGAGAGTATTTCGATTCTTACGGCATTAAAGATGGTATGTATGTCAGTGACGATGTACATATATCTTGATAGCAAATTTGCAAGGCTTCAGGACTGCTTAAAGACAATATTTGCAGTAATGTTTTCACTTTCGGGATATGTAATATTATATGGTTCATGCTTTACACCATGGATGGATGTTGTAGCTGTATTTCCATTATTAATGCTTGCATTTGAGAATATGATGAAGCAGGGAAAGAAGCTTTTCTATATTATAATGCTTGCACTCATGTTTATAATGAATTATTATCTGGGAGCTATGTCTCTTATATATATATTTATGCTTAGCGGTATATATATTCTTACAAGTGAGCAGAAGAAAAAATGGAAGCATCAGATATGGGATCTCGGAATAGGAACCGTGGCAGGTATGGGACTTTCATGTTTTGTGCTTATTCCTGTTATGATGCAGCTTTCAAGCTCGCAAAGAGGAAGTTCAGGCACAAGCCTGTTAGACCAGTACAAGGGCTGGATTACAAGTGCAATTATATCTGATGGAACTATGGCTGCATTCCAGAGATGGATGATGTTTTTCGGTCTGTCTTTTGTAATTGCAATAATTGTGGCAGGAGTGCGTAAGTACTGGGGTATAGAAAGACGCAAGACAATTACAATGCTTCTTACGACAGCACTTGTGGTAATTCCTGTTATAGTTCAGGGAACTAACCTTATGTGGCATTTTGGTTCATATAACGGTTATTCGTTAAGAAATGGTTATTTAATTGCATTTACATTGATATCAGTTGCATCGTATTATGCAGAAAAGATGTATCGTGACAGAGAAACAGATAAGTCACTTATAAAGAAGCAGTTAATATTTGCAGCTGCTGTCTGTATTGTATATGCAATTGGCTACAATTTAATACCTGATAATAATGAGATTATAGCAATCATCTTCTTTGGAATTATCTTTATTGTCCTTACAGTAATGTATATTATAAGACTTGGTAAGGATGGGGATGACCTTAATTGCAGGCATGTTGTTGTACTTGTATTTGTAGAATTATTTATAGGTGCATATGCACTTATAGGACCACCAAAGTTCTACACATATGAGGATTATCAGGTGGGTGATTATGTACAGGATGCCAACGAAGTATATGATACTCTCGGGCTTGCAGAGTCTGCTACAGACAGAATTATTAATCCTGATATAAGCCTTAATGCCAACTATCCGCTTATATTAAGAAGGGGTGCATTATCAAGCTTTACGGCAGCACTTCAGTCAGATACACAAAGCTATGCAAAAGGATGGGGATATTCAAAATATTTCTTATGGCTGTTAGATTCAGGCGGAACAGTATTTACAAATGCATTAATTCATGTTACAGAGGCTGTAAACCAGCTTCCACTTGACAGTACTATGTATACATATAAGAATACATCCGGTGATTATAGCGTATATACGGCTAATTACCAGCTGCCATTTGCAATGGCTGTAGATAATTCGATAGCAACAGAAAATATGAACGGTAACTGGGTGACAATGCATAATGCTATGTATAAAGCAATAACAGGAGATAAGGAAGAACTCGTTACAGGTGTGCCTTACTCTATAAGCAGGACATCTACAACAGCCGAATATGACCTTACAGTAGATGGTAATGAAGCATTATATATGAGTATTGTTGATATCAATAACAGAAACAGTGATGCCAACTGTTCATGGCTTATAAGTTCAATGCATATCTATGTAAATGGAGAAGAAGTAAACATACCTACATTAGGAGATGTAAATAATACGGCATACTTTACGGATTATAACAATAACCTTGTATATCTTGGCTGCTTTAATAATGAAACTGTAAATGTAAAGGTAGTATATGACGACCCTTGGTATATGAAAGTAAGTGAGACAACAATTGCAAAGCTTAACATGGATAAGATGAAAGCAATGTGTGAGACAAAACAGAAGGATGAATGTAATGTATCATATACAAATAATTCACTTACGGTTACTTTAAAGGGAAGTGCATCTAAGAATTATGCAATTATTCCTGTAATATATAGTGATAACTGGAAAGTTACAGTTAATGGTAAGACAGCTAAGGTAAGAGAAATTGCAGGTCTTTTTACAGGAGTGAATATATATGCAGGTGATAATACTATACAGATGACATTTGATCCGAAAGGAAGAAAAGAAGGACTTATAATATCACTTGCAGTGCTTATTATTACAATACTCTGCGTGGTTATTAATCATTTCAAGAAGATAAATGTACCAAATATATTCAAATATTGTGGAGAATTTGTATATTTCCAGCTTCTTAATGCAGTGGTTGTAGCAATGTTTTTAATACCTGTTATAGCAGCAGTACCGGCATTGATTTATCAGATAATTATACGGATTATTCAGTTATTCTGATAATTAAAACATGGAGGATAAATGGAACGATTAAAAAGAATTTATCGTGAAAATGATAATGCTGCATTATTTTTGAAGATATTATTCATTATGGCGGCATCGAGATTTTTAATGCTTATATTGATGATAATATATAACCTTAATATGGGTACTGACAGGTCAATATCATTTCTTATGAACCAGTGGGATGCAAAAAGATATTATTTCATGGTAAATAATGGATATACATTCCCGCTGGATACAGACCCTCAGGCCAACTGGGCGTTTTTTCCGGTATATGTGATTATGTGTCAGATTGTTAAGGGTCTGACATTCTGGAAGCTGGATACATATGTTACCGGCATGCTCGTGTCAAATGTATGTATATTTATAGCAGCATTTACTGCGGTAAAATATCTTCGTGTAATAAAAGCAAGAAGCATAAAGTTAGTATGTCCCGGTGCGGTAAATGATGGAAGCCGTCTTGAGAGGCTGTCACAGGCGGTAAGGGATGATGATGGTATGCTCCTTGTAATATTAATGCTTGCAGGACCATATTCATTTTATTTTGCATCTATGTATACAGAAGCGGCATTTGTTATGTTTATAGCATTGTTTTTCTATTTCAGTGCAAAGAAAAAATACCTACGTGCAGGAATAATGGCGGCACTTGCAAGCGGAACGAGAATTGTGGGCTGTATACTTGTATTTTCTCTTATAATAGAACTGTATATGGATATTAATAACGGTGAAAGAATAAGTATTGCCGGAATTAAGAATTTTATAAAGGTAATGCTTAGGACACCGTATAAGATATTGTCAGTTCTTTTATGCCCGTTAGGGGCTTTCTGCTACATGACATTTTTGAGATTTTTCTGTGGAGATCCATGGGCTTATAAAAATGTACAGATAGCATGGAGAGAGGATGAATATTTTCCAATCATAGGAGTATTATGGAAAGCTTGTACAGGTCAGATAGAGCCAAGATATACATATATGGGATGGTTCTGTATAGGAATACTTGTATTGTATGGATACATGATATACAAAAAATATTATTCAATGGCAGCATTTGGAATATTATCATTAATGATAGCACTTACATCACATGTAATGAGTACATGCCGGTTCACAGCAGGCTCATATGTGGCATTTATAGGTTTATATGACTTATTAGCCAATATGACCGGCAGGTTAAAAGTCCTGAAGTGGATAATACTGATATTCTTTGCAGCGGCGGAAATATGGCTGTTGTTTATGTGGTACAATTCAGACTGCTGGCTGATGTAATTTCAATAATATAAAATTTTAAAATAGTATATTATAGTAAATTAAAAATAACAAAGAAGGGCATTTTATTTTGCGATAATACTATAAAAGTTTAGCTCATCTTAGAAGTGCTTAGCTTTTATACGTCTATTGCAAAATAAAATGCCCTTCTTTGTTATTTTTGTACTTATTACAATAAATACAAATTATTCGCCGTCTGCCTCTTTAAACCAGTTATCAAATTTGTCCATTACTGCATTATATGTATCATTAGATATGTCAGGGAGTTTGGTTCCCCATGCTTTGGTTGCTTCTGAAAAGCCCTTCTTAAAGGCTTCAACCATGCTTTGCATCTTATGCTTATCATCACCGGCCAAAGCCTGTGCAAATGAGAATATTCTGTCGGAAGTCTGTGAAACACCCCAATATCCGTCTTCGGAAATATCTTTTTTAGCCTGTGCTATTGTATCGGCATCGGCAGTAAATTTGCCGCTTGCAAGCATTTTCCACATATTATCTGCTGTTCCAATAGCAGTTCCCTGCTTTTTAAACATCTGTGTTACAAGGGACTGCATCTGAGACATTCTTGTTTCTGCATCAGATTTAAGCTGTGCAATAATTGCAGAATTATCTCTTTTAACTTTGACAGTTCCGGCATCAGATGCTGTCTTAGAAGAATCAGAAGCCTCATATACTGCGGCTGCACCTGAATAAGCAGATTTAGAGGAAGTAGTTTCTGTACTGTCAGAAGAAGTTTTTCCGGTCTTTACAGACGGGGTGTTAGAAGTTGTCTGGTATAGTGAATTAATACTGTTTATATCCATAATAATCTCCAATCTGCCGGTATTTTAATAATATTAACAGGTATTATAAAAATATATAGACTTAATTAATCAATACAATGAAAATATATTAATAATAATAATCAGCACATGAAAATACATTAATATTGATAATCAGTACATGAAAATACATTAATAATAATCAACATATGAAAATACATTAACATTAATAATCAACATATGAAAATACATTAACATTAATAATCAGCATATGAAAATATATTAACATTAATAATCCGATGTATTATTAGGTACATACTATGATATGATACCGGCATCATATCACAGATAAAAAGCTATACATATAAAAAAGTTATGCAGATAAAAATTATACATATAAAAAATATACATATAAAAATCATACATAATGAACGTAAGAAGCTGCAGATAAAAGATTATAGTAAAATTATCTTACATATTAACAGTTTAGCTTATAACTTATTTTTATAAATATGCCTGTAAATATTTGTTTATTTATAATATTAATCGGATATATATGTGAAAAAATTTAGCTGTATATTGTATTTCAATGGCATAGTTGATAAAATATATAGATATAAAATAATATAAAGCTGTTACCATTTATATAGATATGTAAGAATGACCATAGCAGATATATAAAGAAAAATGGAGAAATAGTGTAAAAAAGTTCATAAGTGAATTGGCTCTTTGTGCTGCAGGCGTCACAAAGCAGCCTTTATCGCAGAGTCAAATCTGACATTTGGCTCGCGATTTCTCCGGTATTAGAAAATGCCTGCGGAATGGAGATTTATATGAAATATAAAAAGCCACATAATAAGAATAAACCTCACAATATATCAGACAATGAAAGAATGGATAAAGAAGAGATTAATACAGATATTCATATAGAAGAATATGATGAAGAATATGAAGAGGCTTCTGATGGGAAAGAGGCATATAATAATATTTCGGGTAATGATAAAGATATAATATTTCATAATGTTATATCAGAAAAAAAGCAATTGGATGATGAAAAGGGGAAAGAGGCAGAGGATGATTCAGGGTCAGAAAATAACACACCGCAGGAATCTGTCCAGACAAGTGCTTTATTTGATTCAATAATGTCGGACAACAGGGTAATAGCAGCACTGGGAGGTGCTATATTACTGTTTATCGGCTCATATCTTAGTTTTTGGGGTGTAAAAGGTGATGTTGGAAAGTTAAGTCAAGGAAACCTGTTTACCGGCTATATGGCTGGCGGAATATTTGGAAAGCTGTGTGTATTAGCGGCGGCTGTTGCAGCAGTACTTGTATGCATAAGAGTATATAAGGCTGCATGGTATGTGCTGCTTATATCAGCAATATCTTATATTATACAGGTATTGTTAATAATGGTAAACGGAAAAAATGTACTGGGAAGCGGTATGGAGATATCATTATATCCCGGTTTTGGAAGTATAGTATGTCTTGCAGGAATTGTGATAATGCTAATCTTTATAAAAAAGCTTAGTGAAAAGCAATGATATCACATTACAGAGCCTGTAAAGATTATATGTATATATCTCATTCTGAGATGCCCCTTTCTTTATAGTGAGGGGAACAATATTGTCTCAGTCGGAGTTCAATTTCCGGCTGGGATATACGCTTTGCGAGGATTGCAGAACCGCAGATATAAAAAGTCAGCAGAGCTGACTGACGGCTCTAAGCAGGATTAGCGGGTGAATTTTTAAAATATAATTATCAGGATGATTCAGGCTGCAGATTATGTTAAGAAATTATCTGTGACAGAATAAAAGTCATCCGAATGGAGGTTGAAATGAAAGTATTATTAATTAACGGAAGTCCTAAAAAAGAAGGCTGTACATATACAGCACTTAAGCTTATAGCAGATGAGATTGAAAAAAATGGAATAGAAACAGAGATATTCCATGTAGGAACTAAGCCTGTAAAGGGCTGTATGGGCTGCGGAGTCTGTTCAAAAAATGGTAATCACCAGTGTGTATACACAGAGGATTCTGTAAATGAAGGAATATTAAAGGCTAAAGAAGCAGATGCGATAGTATTTGGAACTCCTGTGCATTATGCATCAGCATCAGGAGCGATAACATCATTTATGGACAGATTATTCTATGCAGGTTATCCTATGGCACATAAGCCGGCAGCATGTATAGCAAGCTGCAGAAGAGGCGGAGCAACAGCGGCTCTTGACCAGTTAATGAAACACCCTGCGTTTGCACAGATGCCGATTATAACAAGCAATTACTGGAATATGGTACATGGAAGTACACCAGAGGAAGTTATGAAGGATGAAGAGGGTGTGCAGACAATGCGTATATTAGGAAAGAATATGGTCTGGATGTTAAAATGCATTGAGGCAGGAAAGCAGGCTGGAATAGAAGCACCGGAAGCAGAAGCAAAGGTTAAGACGAACTATATAAGGTAAGCCTTTATATGACTTAATAAAATATGTGGCAGCAGTTGTATAAAAATAAATTAATTTATTATACAGCATATCAATCTGATTATTTGATTTCTAAAAAAAACAGGCGGTCAGGTGTGTTTTGATTATACAGAACACACCAATCCGCCTGTTTTTTATATTTTTCTATATTTGTTCATTTATGAACTTTGGAAAATAATCGCATCAGCATTATTTTTCACACTAATATATTATAACGTTCATTATTATATAATATATTGTTTTTATTATATAATAAAAAGGAACTCCGGCAACACTGAGGGGGGATGCGTAACCGGAGTTCTATCGAAATAGGGGAAAATGGCATATTAAATTGTTTCAGGTGCGCAATCACTATCTTTGTCAATATTGACAGTGCGGCGCTTCCATATTCCAGTCCAATATAAAATATATAGGAGTAATGCTGATGTAGCATTACTAACTACTACGGCATACCATACGCTTTCAACGCCCATACCAAGTACAGATGAACATATCCAAAGTGTCAAAAATCTGAATATCCAGATTCTTGATGCATCAACTGCCATGGTAATCATGGTATGACCTGAACCCTGAAACATACCCATTGTAACATTATAAAACGAATTTGTCCAGCAGCAAATTGCCATAATTGATAAAAAATTTGTTGCAAGTGGAACTACGGCCTCATCAGACGTGAAAAAACGTACAATTGGCTCTGCTACAAATGGTCTTGAAAGTATCATACCACATATAAATAAAAATGCAACACCTATTCTTAAAGCTATGTGATATGATTTGTCAGCTCTCTTTATATTATTGGCACCGAAATTCTGTCCAACAATAGTTGAGATAGCTGAACCGATACCGTTAGCCGGCATAGTAATAATACTGTTAATTTTATTGCCGATACCGTAAGCTGTAGTAGCTATAGTACCATAGGCGTTGACATTTTTGGTCATAAGAAGGAATCCAAACTGCATCGTGCTTCCGCCAATGGCTGTAGGAAGACCAATTTTTAATATTGACAGCGCTTTGGACTTTTCAAACTTAAAACCTTTAAAATCAATACGGATAAGCTGGTTATTGCCTCGTAATGCAATATATGCAACGATGGCACTAGGAATCTTTGCAATAAGTGTTGCAAAGGCGGCACCGCCGATACCGAGCTTAAATACCATAAGAAGTAACGGGTCGAGTATAAGATTAATGCTCACACCGAGAAGATTAAGAAACATAGGTCTTAATGTGTCTCCCTGTGACTGTTTAACCGACGTATACAAATTAATCATAAAGAGAAATGGAAGGTCAAGAACAACTATTCTTAAATATTTAATACCATAATTGTATATTGAGCCTTCTGCTCCGAGCCATGCTACGATTGCCGGAGTTGCCAGCCAGCAGAATATCGCACAGAATACAGAGAATGTTATTGAGCATATACATATATGGTTAGCCATTGAATTGGCCTGTTTGTCCTGTCTGGCTCCCAGATATTGTGAAATAAGTATTGAGCCGGCTGTGGTTATTCCGGCACCAAAGTTGATAAGAATATTCTGCATGGGTGACACAAGCGTTATGGCAGCCTGTGATTCGGTACCTATCCTGCCAAGCCAGAAAGTATCTGTAAGATTATACATGGACTGTATAAAGCTGTTGAGCATTACAGGGATGGCAAGCATAAGTATCGCATGTATCAGATTGCCTTCAAGAATCATATTTCTTTTATCGGCACTTATAGTTTTTGCCATTTTCATCATCCTTTCCAATTGTTATAATATCATTTTAATACTTATATAGATATAATAGCATAAAAAACAGTAAATTCCACTTATTAATAGTTGAAAATACCTTGATTTACAGAAAAAATGTGATAATATTACTTTTGTGACAGATATTAATAAAAGTTATTGGTTATGGGACTGTTTTAATTATAAATATTATAAAATGACAGTTCTATGGCAGTGGAAATGAGGATTATTATGCTTAAGGATATGGAAAATGATTATAAAGTATATAAAGTAAGACGTGATGAACATGATGAGAAGCAGCCGAGCCATATGCATCCATATTATGAGATATTTTATCTGTTAAATGGAGACTGCACATTCTTTCTGGATCACAATATTTATAAATTGAGCAGGGGAGACCTTGTTATAGTTCCTGCCGGAACTATTCATAAAAGTACATTTCCGGTAAAGGGATATAGTGACAGATTTGTCATATGCTTTAAAGAAAAGAGTCTTAACTGGATTAAGGAAGTAATCGGTGAGGCAATGGTAAAAGATTGTTTACAGGTAGAAATAATATCAATTCCCGAAAAACGAAGAGATTATGTTGAAGCTATCATTAATAAGATGATATTTGAAAACGAGGGGCAGGATATATTATCACCGGCATTTATAAGGATAAGTCTTATTGAACTGTTACTGTTTATTATAAGATGCCAGAGATTTGAAAATAATGTTGTAAAGGAAATAGATGTTGATAACAGGCTTATACAGGAGGTGGCAACATATATATATGATAATTATAATAAAAAGCTATCGCTTGATGATATGGCTTTGAGGTTTCATATCAGTAAATCATATCTTTCCAAGAAATTTAAGCGTGTGACAGGCTTTGGCTTCAAGGAGTATATTGTTAATATAAGAATAAAGAATGCATGCAGGATGCTTCTTGAGACAGATATGTCAATAACAGATATAGCATTTGAATGTGGTTTTAATGATAGTAATTACTTTGGAGATGCGTTCAGACATGTAAAGGGAGTATCTCCGAATAAGTATAGAAAAAATAAGGAAACTATCTGATTGAAGTCTGTGGAGATAGCAGGTTGCGAGGTCTATGAAGCAGTAGTTCACGAATTAGCAGATATGACTGCGCTGACAGTAATGTACTTGCATTTGTACAATATATTATGTATAATTAAAATTATTGTATACAAGAAACAATATTAGGAGATAAAGATGGATAGTATCAGACTAAAGGCAAGAGCTAAGATTAATCTTGGACTTGATGTTCTTGGAAAAAGAGATGACGGATACCATGAAGTACGCATGATAATGCAGACTATTGGTATATATGACAGAATTATAATTAAAAAGATTGAAGAGGATGAAATAAGAATTAAATCTAACCTTTCATTTCTTCCGGTTAATGAAAATAATCTTATATATAAAGCAGCCAGGCTTTTAAAGGATGAGTATCATTTTAAAGGCGGTGTTTTAGTTGAACTTAATAAGTTCATTCCTGTGGCAGCAGGCATGGCAGGAGGAAGTACGGATGCGGCTTCAACATTATTTGGCATTAATAAGCTGTATAATCTTGGTATGACTAATAAAAGGATAATGGAGCTGGGGGTTAATATAGGTGCGGATGTTCCATATTGTGTAATGAGAGGAACTGCACTTGCTGAGGGAATAGGCGAGAAGCTTACGCGTCTTAGGGCTGTACCACACATGTGGATAGTTATTGCCAAGCCGGCAATTAATGTATCGACAAAGCTTGTATATGAGAATCTTGATATGGGTGGAGTTAATGTACATCCTGATATAGATGGATTAATAGATGCAATTAATGAACAGAATATAGAAAAGATTGCGGATAGAATGGGCAACGTATTGGAGAATGTTACCATTCCTTTATATCCTGTAATAGATACCATCAAGAAAGATATGCTTGCACATGGTGCATATAATGCAATGATGAGCGGAAGCGGACCTACGGTATTTGGAATATTTCCTGATGAAAAGACAGCACTTTTATGCAGGAATTATCTTAAGGAGAAAAAGGATGCCAGGACTGTATATATAACAGAGACATTTTAATATAATATGATGGAGGAACAGATAGATGAAGGGCGAATTAAAGATGGATGTAAATGATTACCTTCCACTTAGGGATGTCGTATTTAATACATTAAGACAGGCAATTTTACGAGGAGAGATGGAACCGGGTGAGAGACTTATGGAGATTCAGCTTGCCCAGAAGCTCGGTGTAAGCCGTACGCCTATAAGAGAGGCTATAAGAAAGTTAGAGCTTGAAGGTCTTGTAATAATGATTCCAAGAAAGGGAGCAGAGGTTGCTCATATTACAGAGAAAGACATGAGAGATGTGCTTGAGGTAAGGGCAACGCTTGAAGAGCTTGTTGTGGCGCTTGCATGTAAGAATGTTACAGAGGAGAAATTATCAGAATTAAGAGCAGCCAATAAGCTGTTTGAGTCAGCTATTGTTTCTAAGGATGTTGTTAATATAGTAGATGCGGATGTACATTTCCACGATATAATATATACTATGACAGATAATGCAAGGCTTATACAGATAATTAACAACCTGCGTGAACAGATGTACAGATACAGACTTGAATATGTCAAGGATGCAAGAACACATTCAATTCTTATAAGTGAGCATAATGATATAATCAAGCAGTTGAAGGATAGAAATGTTGAACAGGCAAAGGCTGTTATATATCAGCATATCAATAATCAGGAGAAGGGCATAATCAGACTTCTCAATAAGTAATTTAAAATATAATGAATGGTCTGGATTTTTTACGTCAATAATCTAATCAGAATATGAGATAATCTCACACAAAGAAAGGCTGGTTAAGGTATGAAAAGTAAAAAATGCAGGCTATTAATTTGTATTGCTATTGTAATTATAGTGAGTCTGGTTATTGTAAAGGAAGAAGTTAAAACAGATATTGATGCATGCAGGATACAGGAAAGTATCGCACAAAATATCATAAGGTTTCATGTAAGGGCAAACAGTGATAGTGACAGTGACCAGCAGCTTAAGCTTAAGGTTAAGAATGAAGTGACAGCACTATTACAGCCAATGCTTACTAACTCAGATTCGGTAGAACAGTCAAGGAATATTATTGCACAGCATATGCAGGATATTAAAGATACGGCACTTGATACAATACATAATGAGGGATATTCCTACGATGTAAATGTATATTTTGAAAAAAGCTATTTTCCGATGAAGTCGTATGCTGATGTGACATTTCCACCGGGAGAATATGAGGCTTTCAGGATTGATATTGGAGATGCTGAGGGCAGAAACTGGTGGTGTGTATTATATCCGCCACTGTGTTTTGTGGATGCTGTATACGGAGAACTTCCCAAAGAGTCTAAAGAACAGCTTAAGAATGTTTTGACAGATGATGAATATAATGCTATAACAAAGGTCCGGTATAAATACAGATTTAAGTATCTGACATTTTTAAATGGATTATTTAAGTAATTAGTGTTATTTATATAAGAAGCCGGCAGAGCCGGTAAGCGGTTCGCAGCAAGATTTGCGAGTGAAGCTTGAATTATAATATTATTTAATATAATATCTGACATGAATGGAGGACAATTATGGATACTAATGCACCAATAGGGGTGTTTGATTCGGGGGTTGGTGGTCTTACTGTTGCAAGAGAGATTATGAGACAGATTCCTAATGAGAGAATTGTATATTTTGGAGACACAGCAAGAGTTCCATATGGAAGCAAGTCGAAAGACATTATAACTAAGTATTCAAGACAGATAATACGTTTTCTGCTAACAGAAAATGTCAAGGCAATAGTCATTGCATGTAATACGGCAAGTGCGTTTGCATTAGATACGATGCAGAAAGAATTTGATATTCCTATTATAGGTGTGCTTAAGCCGGGGGCAAAGGTGGCAGCTAAAACCACAGTTAATGGAAGAATTGGTCTTATAGGTACAGAAGGAACTATACATAGTGGGATGTATGCACAGTTTATAAAATCAATAAAGCCGGATGTAGAGGTTATAGGAAAGCCTTGTCCGTTATTTGTACCACTAGTGGAAGAGGGGATGTTACACGATACAATAACAGATCAGGTAGCAGAAAGATATCTTAGTACATTAAAGGATAAAAATATAGATACTTTAATTATGGGATGTACACATTATCCGCTGCTGCGCTCTACAATCCGCAGAGTGATGGGAGAATCAGTTAATCTTGTCAATCCGGCATATGAGACGGCAATTGAACTTAAAAAGCTGCTGGAGAATAAGAATCTGGCTAATGTATGCGATGTGGACAGTCCATCTTCTATGTACCGTTTTTATGTCAGTGATGCAGCAGAGAAGTTTAAGGCATTTGCCAATTCCATACTGCCATTTGACATAACTATGACAAAACAGATTAATATTGAACAATATTAACCGGAAAGCAGGAATGTATGAAGGAAAAAGTATTTGTAAAGGTAAAAGGATTACAGTTTGCTAATGGTCAGGAAGAGGAAGATATAATCGAAGTAATTAACGTTGGCAGATACAGAATTATTAATGGCAGTGAATATGTCAAATATGATGAGGTGTATGAAGAGTCAACCCAAAAGAGTACCAATACTATTAAGATATCAGAAAAATGTGTAGAGATAACCAAAAAAGGACTTGTTACAGCTCATATGTCGTTTGTTGAGGGTGAAAAGACTATGACATTTTATGATACTCCGTATGGAAGTATATATCTTGGGATATTTGCACAGAATATACAGATAGAGAGAGGTGAAGATGATATCAGGATATCAATAGATTATTCTATTGACATGAATTATGAAAAGGTTGCTGACAGCCATATCGATATAGAGATATCTTCAAAGGGAAAGATTACGCTTGAATAATAATTAAAAATCAAATCATAAAACAGTATTTTATTTTAAGGTGACAGATAAACTGAGTACTTGTGGCATATTAATGCCGGTGTATTAAAGTTCTTAGTGTAAATACCTGAAATAAAATACTTTTTTTATTTTTTTAAAATATGTGGTGGTGTTTTTGTATCGCAATATGAAAATTTATATATTTGAAAGGGAAAATATTAATTTTATTCATTTTTATAATTTTACATGTGCAATATAGTTTGAAAATTAATCAATCAGTGCAATTCAGAATAAGACTTTGGTATAAGTAGATGCTATGATAAGTTTAGTAAAAAAATAGTGAACGAAAGGAAACGATATATATGAAGAAAAGTATTAAAAAATTAGCAGCCGCAGGACTTTCATTTACATCAATCGCAAGCCTCGTGGCATGTGGTTCAGCCACAACTACAACACAAAGCACTACAGAAGGTAATCAGATAGCAAAGCCAGACCTTATTACAGTTATGGAAGATAATACCGTTACTGAATCTAATGGTGCAGAAGCTTTCTATGATTACATGGAACAGCTCACAGGTCTTAATATTAAATGGATTCATCCAGACCATTCAGGGTATTATGATACTGTAGCAAATGCATTTACATCAGAAGATACCATGCCAGATGTGGTATTATTATCATCAGATTATTATTCAGTATATGCCTCAAACGGTATGTTATGGAATATGACGGATGCATATAATAATTCGGATCTTAAGAAATCAGGCAGACTTGTAAGTACGGCAAATGATGTTGTTAATGCATGTTATGTATTAGGAGAGGACGGAAAGAAAGCATTGTATGGCTTCCCTACACAGCAGGGTGGAGGAAGTGTTACATATGTCAAAAGCTCATGGCTTAAACAGGCTGGTATTAATCCATCAGACCTCGAGGGAAAGACACTTGACTGGAATACATATTATGGATATTTAAAAAAGATGGCAGATGCAAAACAGCATTATGTAATATCTTCACCGGGATTTGTATCACCTAATGCCCCATATACTAACTATCTTCCTGAATTTTATCAGAATGCACAGTTCTCATTCTATCAGACCTCAGATGGAAAGTATGTTGATGGATTTACAGAACAGTACATGAAAGACGCACTTGCAAGAATAAGAAAAGGTGTAGAAGATGGTGTACTGGATAAAGAGAGTGTAAATAACTCAACAGCCAACTGCCGTGATAAATGGTTTTCAGTAAGTCCTGATTCTGAATCAGGAGTATTTACCTACTGGGCTGGTGACTGGACTTATACAATGAAGTCTACACTTGAAAAGAGAAATCTCGATACAGATGTTATAATGCTTAATCCTATTAAGGAGCTTGGAGCATACCTTAATACATTGCCGACAACATGGTCAATTACAACAGCATGTAAGAATCCGGAGGGAGTATTTAAGTACTTCATAGAGACAATGCTTGATGGAGGAGACATCCAGGAAGCATGGACATATGGAGCAAAGGGAACACACTGGGATACTAAGGCAGAGACAGTAACCTTACAGGATTCAGATACATCAACAACATATAAGGAAGGCGAATTCCATCACCTTCCATCACCTGAAAAACCATATCAGTTACAGATGAAAAACCATATTGATCCGCTGCTTGCGCTTGCTAAGTATCAGAATACTTCAACAACGCCTAATGGTGATGATCCGGGTTCAAATGTAATTCCAGAAGTATCTAAGACAGCAGAACAGTTCTTCCTTGAACATTCAAAGATGGACGTTGCACTTCCTGTTAATGCAGATCTCTCAGAGAATATTACTGATATTAATCAGGCAAGAACTTACGTTGTTTCACAGGTGGCTTTAGGATATATGACTGTTGACGAGGGTATGGATTATTATAGAAATACTGTAGGCAGCAAAGTTGATACAGTTGTCAGGTCACTTAATAAATAATAGACAATTTATCAGAGGCAGATGGATAATAACCGGAATTTCTTTTAAGAAATGCTAAGTTATTACCATTTGCCTCAAATTTATAACAAAATCGACAGACGGGAATGAGGACAATATGAAAGAAAAGGTTAAATTACATTTACTTGAAAACAGAGGAATGCCGGAATATGTAACATTTGGTGTACCATATAAGAAGGGAATGGTGCATGAAAATGATATCATAAGCTGCATAGGTGATGATGGTAAGAAAAGAAAACTGCAAAGCTATGTCACGGCATACTGGCCTGATGGTTCTGTAAAATGGGGTGGCTATACAGTTGATGCAGAAAATATAAAAAAAGAGATAGAGTTAGAGATAGTATCAGGCTGTGAAGAAATATCAGATAATATGTGGATAACGCAGGAGTCTGACAGGTATATTGTGGATACAGGTGTTTTAAAGATAGATGTACCTAAGTCGGGCAGTAAAATACTTGAAAATGGTATCTATAATGAAAGAAAAATTATTGAGGATGCTTCTTTAGTATATGTGAATGAAAATATAGAGGATGAGGGACTGGCACAAAAGACAAAACAGATACCGGCAAATGGTTATATCATGTCAGCATGTATAGAAAGATGCGGAGAACTTGAGTGTATTATTAAACTTGAAGGAAAGCATTATTCTGATGATACGATGTCTGATAACTGTGAATTTGCAGGAATACCATTTATAGTAAGACTTACATTTCACAAAGGCAGCAAAAAAATAGATATTACACATACATTTTTCTATGATGGAGATAAGAATAACCAGTTTATGAAAGGTATAGGAGTAGAGGTAAGATTCGTCAACAGTGGAAAAAGCTATAACAGGCATGTTAAGATTGCAGGCGATTATGGTATGTTCCATGAGGTTATGGTCGGTTTAAAGAGTTTTAAGCCTAAGATTCCTGACCGTTGTTATAAGAGCCAGTATGATGGAAATATAATTACTTCTGATGATAAGGATATTGATGCCATAAATGCGGCGATAGGAAATATTCCATATTGGGATACTTATAAGATATCACAGCTTAATGCATTGTCATATGAGATAAGAAAGAGCATGGCAAAGAAAGGGTGCTGTTCTATATCCGCAGGTCTTGGAAAGAGGGCGAAGGGACTTGTATATGCGGCAGGTGAGCATGGTGGTATATCAGTAGGCATGCGTGATTTCTGGCAGAAGTGTCCGTCTTCACTCTGGATAGAGGGAATGAGAAGTGATACAGGTAAAATTACAGCATGGATATGGTCGCCTGAAAGTAATGCATGTGATTTCAGACATTATGATGATGAGGGGCATGCAGACGGCACATACGAAGGCTTTAATGAAGTAAAAAGTGACCCGGTAGGAATAGCTAATACTAATGAGTTAAGTATTGAAGTATACGATGGGAAAATAGCAGATGATGATACACTTCTTAAAGCGGCAGAAAGCATACAAAAACCGGCACTGTTTGTTGCTGCACCTGAATATTACCATGATGTTAAGGCATTTGGCGAATGGGCGCTTGTAAAAAGAGATACTCCGCTTAGAAAATGGCTTGAGGATGAGCTTGACAGAGCTGTTGACTTTTATATTAAAGAACCGGATAAACAGAACTGGTATGGCTTATTTAACTATGGTGATGTTATGCATACATATGATGCCTGCAGGCATATGTGGATGTATGATATGGGCGGAAGAGCATGGCAGAATACAGAGTTAGTCCCAACTTACTGGTTGTGGTATACATTTTTAAGAACAGGAAGAGAAGATGTATATTCCATGATAGAGGCGATGAGCCGTCATGCATCAGAGGTTGATATGTATCATTTTGGTATATATAAAGGAATAGGCTCAAGACATAATGTAATTCATTGGGGGGATTCGTGTAAAGAGCCAAGAATAGGCATGGCAGGACATCACAGACCATTTTATTATCTTAGAGGTGGAGAACCGAGAATGGGGGATGTGCTTACGGATACTAAGGATGCGGATTATGCTACACTTAATATTGACCCGTTAAGACATTTCTTTGATAAGGATAAGATGGTATATAAGACACATGCAAGGACAGGACCTGACTGGACAGCATTTGTAAGCAACTGGCTTACCCAGTGGGAAAGATATCAGGATGAAAAATATAAAGATAAGATAATGACAGGATTAAAGGACATATTTGATTCACCATTAGGAATGGTATCAGGACCTGAATTTGAATATGACCCTGAGAGCGGACATTTAAGATATCTTAGTGATGTACCTGACTGTATATCACATATGTCGGTAAGCATGGGTGGTCCGCAGACCCTTATAGAGCTTAATATGAGCCTTGAAAATAAGGAGCTTGCAAGACAGATGGCGGAATATGGAAGCTATTATTTCCTGCCATTGGAAGAAAAGAAGAAAAAGTCAGGTGGTTTGTACGGTGATGTCAACTGTGTATATCCATATATGGGATGTACAATGGCTGCATATGCGGCAAGATATTATAATGATACACACCTTGCATATCAGGTATGGCAGGTGCTTGTACATTCACTTGCAGGAAAAGATAAGTCGGAGGGATTTGATTCTAATCAAGTGGAGATGACTTATAATAAGAAAAATCTTACAGAGATGTTCTGGATATCGACGAACTTTACGTCGCAGTGGTGTCTTAATACAATAGTGGCATTAGAGCTTACTAAAGATATGATGCCTGAAACTAAAGAAGAAATCCGGTGGGAAGACTGGGTTAAATAATGGCTTTTGAAAAGGAAATGTAAAGTGGGAAAGGCGTTGTATGTTGTGTGATATATGCAGGAGTAATTGTAAGAACTAAGTTGCTCTAATGATGAGCGTTTATTATATCTAAACCATTCGGGTCGCTGTAAATGCGGCATCCTGCCGCTTGCAGCTCGATTGTGCGTCCTGCACAATCGCCCCTGTGTTATATAAGCTCATCATAAGACCAACTAAGTTCTTACAAGATATCCTGCATATATCACACAACATACAACGCCTTTCCATTTACATTTCAAAAGCCGGAGAGTGTGATGGGCGATAATTTACCGACTGTTGATATACATATTATATCCAACCAGCATCCGTCATTCACCCAACACTTTTGGCTTTTGAAATGTAGAGGAAAGGGGAGGCTATTTATATTGGATGTGGGGATATATGGTAAGAACTTAGAGACTCTTAAGATGAGCTTAGATATTAAGGGGCGATTGCACAGGACATGCAATCGAGTGCCATTTGACATGGATGTCAATATGGCACGACCCGTATTGAGCCAATATATAATATGCTCATCTTTAGAGTGTCTTAGTTCTTATCCGTTATCTTCATATCCAATATAAATAGCCTCCCCTTTCAACTACACCCCGTTTTCAACAAACCATCAATCAATCTTTACCGTAGTTGTTTAGAAGCTTATGTTTTATATCAAATAATGGTCTTGAGAGGTCTACATGTACTTCCTGTGGGTTGATAAGTCGCTTGGATTCATCCCAGAGTGTGGACAACTCTTTCTTACAATAAGCCTGTATGTCCATAACCTCAGGTGTTGTATATACACATTTACCATCTTTAAATACAGGAACCATAATCTCACGCATAGTATATTCGCCCGGTTCAAGAAGAGTCTTTTTCCATGTTTCTACAGGGTCGAATAAAAGAAGTGGTTCTGATTCATCATATTTTTCATCAGCAAGAGCAATAAGGTCAGCTTTAATCATGCCATCGGCATCATATACTCTGTATACAGTCTTATTACCCGGATTAGTAATCTTTTCAGAATTTTCAGATACCTTAATCTTAGGAATAAACTTTCCATCATCACCCATAACAGCGGCAAGTTTGTATACACCACCAAATGCAGGATTATCCTTGGCAGTTATAAGATTAGTTCCGACACCCCATGAAGTTATCTGTGCTCCCTGTGTCTTTAAGGAATCTATGAGATATTCATCAAGGTCACTGGATGCAGAAATAATAGCATCTTCAAAGCCGGCAGAATCTAGCATTGTCCTTGCTTTCTTGGTAAGGTAAGCTAAGTCGCCAGAGTCAAGACGTATTCCATATCCTTTAAGTTCAATTCCGGCTTCACGCATTTCCTTAAATACCTTAATGGCATTAGGAACGCCTGAGCGGAGTGTATCATAAGTGTCAACAAGAAGAATACATGCATTAGGATAAAGGTCAGCATAAGTTTTAAATGCCGTATATTCATCAGGAAAGCTCATAATCCAGCTATGTGCATGTGTTCCCTTTACAGGTACATTAAACATCTGACCTGTAAGTACATTGCTTGTACCTACACATCCTGCAATAACAGCAGCTCTGGCACCGTATATTCCGGCATCAGGTCCCTGGGCACGTCTAAGACCAAATTCCATAATTCCATCACCTTTGGCAGCGTAGCAGACTCTTGCAGCCTTTGTTGCGATAAGACTCTGATGGTTAATAATATTAAGAATAGCCGTTTCAACAAGCTGTGCTTCTATAATAGGTGCAATAACCTTCACAATTGGCTCTTTAGGAAACATTACTGTTCCTTCAGGAATGGCATATATATCACCTGTAAATTTAAAGCTGGAAAGATATTCTAAGAAATCCTCATCAAATATATTAAGGCTTCTAAGATAATTAATATCTTCATTTGAAAAATGCAGATTCTTAATGTAATCAATTACCTGGTCAAGTCCGCATGAGATGGAATAACCGCCATCGCAAGGATTCTTTCTGTGAAATGCATCAAATATAACTGTACGATTATTACCTGTTTTAAAATAACCCTGCATCATTGTAAGTTCATATAAATCTGTTAATAATGTTAAATTACGCATAAATTAATCTCCATTTGAAAAATTATATAGTTATAATAAAAAAACTGTCGGACATTAAGTTAAGTGTACGACAGTCGTTTTGATACATCGGGCAATAAAATGTTAAGTTAATATAGAACGATGTACTAAGTATTAAAAATTATATAATAAGGATTAATATGAAATCCTTAAAAATCGGCTGAATTATTTGTTTTTCTTAAAAAACTTCTTAAGTCCCTTAGGCTTCTTCTCAGGTGTTACAATCTTGCCACCTCTTACAGACTTAATACCCGTGATGTAGATACCGCTTACTTCTGCCTTAATCTCAGCCTTAGTAGGGATAAGCTCGTATACCTGTGGGTCAGCCATAAGAGTCATAACTCTTGGCCCAATCTTTGCCTTAACAATTGGCATCTTGCTTCCTCTAAGATACTTAGGTGTCTGGTCAAGCACCATCTTAGGAAGTCCGGCATCTTTAAGCTTCATTTTCTTTTTGTCAATGACCAGCATCGACATGACTTGTTTTGCTGCATCAATCTGTGCCTGCTGGCTCTCCTGCTTTTTACGGAGCTTATTGCCAAATATCATAAGAGCAATAAATGCAACGAGCAGCACAGCTAAAATAACTAATAATACTATTACCCAAACTGGCATTGGAAAAATCCTCCTGGTTAATTATAATCTGCCGTATATTATAACATAGTGTAAAAACTTTGAAAAGTAAAATTATACAAGTGCTTTATTTTTTTCGTACATTTCAAGCATAACATTTCTTGTATATTCGTGAATCTGACGGCGGTCTTCTTTAGAGAACTGTGTTATATCAATTGGTTTGCCAAATTCTATTACAGTGTGGGCTTTTCTGATACGTGGAAGCTGTCTTTCAAATACCGCATCCGTATTATTCTGCACTACAGGGATAATCTTACAGTTAGTCTTTTCAGCAAATTTAAAACTTCCTGCGTGAAATTCCTGAATACCGTCAGCCTTGTTACGTGTGCCTTCAGGGAATATAAATACAGAAATACCATTTTTAATATTATCAATTCCCTTAAGAATAGTCTTAAGACCTTCCTTCATATTCTCCCTGTCAAGGAAAAGACATTGTATATTGCGCATCCAGCGTCGTACATAAAGGAAATTGTTCATTTCTTTTTTGGCAACATAACCGGTAGGACGTTTCATATAAATATAGGAAACTATTATGTCATAGAAGCCTCTGTGATTGCCGACAAAAAGCACTGGTTCATCTTTAGGAATATTTTCAACGCCAATAGCGGTAGTCTTAACTCCTGAGATAAACAGAATCATGCGGAATGTCACCTTGATAATTGCAAGCGACATCTTGTCCTTAGCCTGTGGATTAATCTTACCTGTAATCCAGCAAAGCGGCAGTAATATTATACCCAAAATTGCATGCAGGATTATATAAAGTACAATTAATATTAATCTTATCATGTTTATAATTCCTTTCGTAAATGTGAACTGCCATATACGGTGGCAGCATCGTCTTTCGGCTTAAAAAAGCCGATACAACGTAAAGTTTACATTGTGAGTGGTGGGATGTCAATAATTGAATTATTCTGATATTTCAGACTGATATTTTATTCTGTCACACTGCCGTTTACGCAAAAGGTGTCTTGTTGAAAATGAGAGTGGTTTGTATTTGGCTTTGATGGTGTATATGATGATACCTATAATTATCCGAGGACAACATTTAAAATAAATATGTCAGGCAGTATGTGGTCTTATAAGGCTTTATGATTTTGGATATGTAAAGTGAGTTAATATTAAATATTTCATTAATGCTATGAAAACTCTATTATCATCATCATCATTATTATTATTATTAAAATATAAAAAATTTTAATAATAGTAAATAATTGACAATTTATACCTATTATTTTATACTAATAGTATAAAAATATATAATTGAATAAAGAAAGGATAATTATTGGAGAAAGATAATAAAACGGATAGTGCAAGTAATACAAACAAAACAAATAAAAAATACAAAGATACAGTATTCAGAATGATATTTAACAACAAAAAAGAAGCGTTGGGTTTATACAATAACCTGTTTGATACCAATTATACAGATGAGTCATTAGTTAATATTGTAACACTAGAAGATGTATTATTTATACCAAGAAAGAATGATATAGCATTTACAATGAATGGACAGTTTATTGTGCTTATAGAACATCAGTCAACAATCAACGAGAATATGCCATTGAGATTTCTGATATATATAGCAAGACTGTATGAAAAAATCATAGAAGCCGATAATATATATAAGAGAAAGTTAGTAAAAATTCCGTCACCGGAGTTTACAGTGTTGTATAATGGAAGAGAGGACTTAATGCAGAATGGCAGAAAAGTTACGGAATTGGAATTAAGGCTGTCAGATGCATTTAAGGATGGGAAACAGGCACAGTTAGAATTAAAAGTTAAAGTAATAGATATACGCTATACATCGAATAATAAAGCTGTAACAAAGAATGATACATTAGAAGAATACAGCCGTTTTATACAGATAGTTGAAGAGTGCCGGTGTACAGAAGATAATCTTGATAAAGCAATGAAAAAAGCAGTCAATATTGCAATACAGAATAATATCTTAACAGAATTTTTAATAAAAAACAGTTCGGAGGTGCGTAATATGCTTACATTGGAATATGATGAAGAAGTCGCTAAGAGAGTTGAGAGAGAAGAGGCAAGGGAAGAGGGGTTAAATGAAGGTTTAAGTTTAGGCTTACGCCGTGGTGAGGAAGCACGGAAATTATTAATTATAAACTGTCTGAAAAAAGTGAAATCATGCGAAGCAGTAGCGGAATTACTTGATATACCATTAGAAGAAGTGAGAAAAATTAAGGATAGCATGTAATGATATAAAGTAGCGTATATATCGATGATTAACAATATATGGTTTAATATGGAATATTAACTAGGAAAGATTGATGGCAGAAGAAAAATCGCCTGCACGACTTTTCTTCTGCTTCTCCGATATGCATTAATAATAATCTTTGTAGCCACTGGAATATGTCATTTTTCCATCAGAATCTACGAATACTGCTTCTGTATTATCTATGCTTTCAATTAATTCGAGTCCCTTTTCAATACCAAGCACAAAGCAGGTTGTGCTAAGACAGTCACCATCAACGGAGTTGTCACATATAATGGTAACTTCGGTGAGACCGTTATTATATGGATATCCGGTTTTAGGATTTAAAATGTGATGATAAAAGTTACCATCTTTACTAAAATACCTTTCATATGTGCCGGAGGATACGGCAGACTTATTATTGAGTTTAACAGTCATAAGGGTTTCTTCACTTTGTGTAAATGGCTTTTTTATACCAATATTAAATGGTGAGTCATTTTTTTTGCTGCCAACACACAGTACATTGCCGCCTAAATTAATAATTGCACTGGTAATATTTTTTTCAAGAAGGTAGTCACGAATACGGTCGGCTATATAACCCTTTGCAATTGCACCGAGATCTATGACAGTTCCATCAGGAATAGATATAATATAATCATCAGTTTCATCTCCGGCCGGTGTAAGTTTAATATTTTTATAATTAATATAATTAAGAGCTTCAGATATATCTAAAGCATCAGGAACCTGTGGGTTATCAGCCGTAAAATCCCATAATTGTGATACACTTCCAATAGTAATGTCAAATGCACCATCTGATAAGTCCCCCATCTTTATTCCATATTGAATAAGAGCAGCTGTATCTTTTGAAATACTATCTGTAAGATGGTGGTTGACTTTATATAATTCACTGTCAGAAAGCGTCCTTGAAAATAAAAGCTCATATTTATCGCAAAGATTGAGAGCCTCGTTAAGAATCTCCTTAGTTGAATTACTTGTATATCCTGAAATGGCAACATAAGTATTAAGCTTAAAACCTGTAACAGTAACAGGGTCATTTATTACAGTAACAGGTGTGGAACATCCCAAAAGAACACTGCAAAATGTAATGGAGCACAATACAATACATGTCAATTGTCTGATTTGAAATTTATGTGAAGATATAATTTTTTTTTGTTGAAAATATGTGTTTTTCATCGCAATTATGTTAATAAAATTTTGAAAAATATGCATAATAATCCCCATTTCTACTTTGTCGCGAAGAGTCAAAAAAGTTCGCACAGGCGACATATATTCTACACTAATAAATACAATCATGCAATTATTCTGATGATTATTCATATGAATCGCAATTATTAAAAGAATATAATGTTATAAATTAATGAAAAAAATGTGAAATGCCTTTTTTTTTACAAGCATATATGATATAACAATATAGTCGTGCTTAGCGGAGGGGTTATGTATCTGTAAGTACGGTATTATAATAATAAGTTCCATTATTCATATTAATTAAACCTGTATTAATATATTATGGAATTTTATCTGGAGGATTAATAATGAGGAAAAAAGTATTAGGAATAATTATGGCAGCATCAATGGTTGCTTCTCTTACAGCCTGTGGTGGTTCTGATAAGAATAACAGTTCAGACAGTTCATCAAATGGTGGTTCAACAGTTAATCAGGAGATAGCAGCTAATCAGTATGCAGATACAATTAAGAGTAATGCAGAAATCTATAAGACATATATTTCATTACCTGAATATAAGGGTTTATCAGTAAGTGTTGATAGCGAACAGAAGGAAGTTACAGATAGTGATGTTACGGATTATATTAATAATCTTATATCACAGTATGGTACAACAGAAAGTGTTACAGAAGGCGTTACTGCTAATGGGGATACAATTTCACTTGATTATAGCGGACTTCTTGATGGAACAGCATTTTCAGGTGGAACAGCAACAGATGTTTCATATACAATAGGTTCAGGAAAGTTTATTGATGATCTTGATAAGGGACTTGTAGGACTTACAGTTGGTGAAGAATATGATATTCCATGTAAGTTCCCTGATAACTATTCATCATCAGATCTTGCAGGAAAGGATGTAATCTTTAAAGTAACAGTAAACAGTATCAAGAAGACAACATTACCGGAGCTTACAGATGACTGGGTTGCATCTAACGCTTCAAGTCTTAATGTAGAAGCTACAACAGTTGAAGGACTTAAGAGTTATGTTAAGGATTATCTTGAAACACAGGCTAAGACTAATTATGACAGCAGTAAGTATCAGGCAGCATGGAAAGCTATCTCAGAACAGATTAATACTGATAAAGGATATCCTGAGGCAGAGCTTAATTCTCTTATAGATACACTTAAGTCAAATGTACAGTCAGAATATAACCAGTATGGTTCATATTATGGTATTTCAGATTTTAATTCATATTTATCACAGGTATATGGATTTGATTCAGAAGATGCATTTAATGACTATGCTAAAGAATATGCCAAGTCATATCTTTTAGAGAAGATGGCAATTACTATTATCGCAGAAAATGAAAATATCACTGTATCAGAAGATGATATCAATGATATGGGAGCACAGCTTGCTTCATACTATGGTTATTCAGATTATCAGGAAATCCTCGATACATATGGTAATCAGATGAATTCAGAAGTGGGATATCAGGTTCTTTATCAGAAGGTACAGGATTTTATTAATGCAAGTACATCTGTAAAGTAAATGGTTATAGATTAATGTATCATAAAAGCCAGTATTCGCATGCGAATCTTGAATATTGTAAATAAAGCAGCCCTTGCCTTTAAAGACAAGGGCTGCTTTATTGTGCTGAAGTGAAAAGCTTATTTGTAATTTGAATTTGAATAGGTTTTATGCTGATAAAGCACTTGAAATTTTATAAATATAGGTGTATGATTAATATAATGTGTTTATTTGATTGTAGTTAAATATACATTGTTTACGGCGCGTGGCTCAGTTTGGTAGAGCGCTACGTTCGGGACGTAGAGGTCGCAGGTTCGAATCTTGTCGCGCCGATTATTATAAATATTTATAAGCATTTGGTATGTTATCAGCCGGGTTGATGCAGAGGTTGATAATATACGCTCTGTGAGTGAATATTGAAAAGATTAATATGTACTGTTTGTGTTAGAATTTTACAGGGTATGGAATTGTTTATTAATTAAACATCCATATTCTGTATTTTTTTATTATATCTATAAATGAGCAAAGACAGAATAATGCATAAAAACAATCGCTTGTTGTCCGGGACCTGAATACATTGCGTCAAATTAATTGAAAAAATGTCTTTGTAACACTGACAAATTTGTGCAATATTTCTGTATGACAATGACTTAATTTACCTGAGTACATAACTGCATTGTACATAATTAAAAAATTGCAATACTATCAAAGTATGTTATAATAAAACCCTTGTTTAACTTTATAAAAAGTTAATGAATTTCAAAGAAAGTTTATAATGCACGTTTTACAAAAGATGTGCAAGGGATGGGAGAGAGAGATGAACCAGTTTGTACCAAAGTTATTTGACTGTATGAAGTCATATTCAAAGGAACAGTGCATCAAGGATATTATATCGGGAATTATCGTTGCTATTATAGCACTGCCTTTGTCAATTGCGCTCGCACTTGCATCAGGGGTTGGTCCTGAACAGGGTATATACACAGCAATATTTGCAGGCTTTGTTATATCGTTTTTAGGTGGAAGCCGTGTACAGATTGCCGGGCCTACAGCCGCATTTGCAACTATTGTGGCAGGTATAGTGGCAGAAAATGGTATGCAGGGACTTGTAATTGCGACTATAATGGCAGGAATTATTCTTATTATTATGGGATTTTTAAAGTTTGGAAATCTTATCAAATTTATTCCATATACCATAACAACAGGTTTTACGGCAGGTATAGCTGTAACTATTGCCATTGGACAGATTAAGGATTTTTTAGGACTTACATTTACTAAATCACCTATTGATACCATAGGAAAGGCACAGGAGTGCATTAATTCAATGACAACATTTAACTGGCAGGCACTTGTGGTTGGTGTTGTGGCACTTGCGATTCTTATAATATGGCCAAGATTTAACAAGCTTATACCACCATCACTTATTGCCGTTATAGTGTCTATTATTATGGTGAAGCTTATAGGAATGGATGTTAAGACAATTGGTGATTTATATACTATATCCAATAAGATACCGGGAATAACGATTCCTGAATTTAATATGGGGCTTATTACTAAGCTTTTACCGGATGCATTTACAATAGCAATTCTTGCAGGAATAGAGTCGCTTTTATCGTGTGTTGTATCGGATGGTATGATAGGAAGCAGACATAAGCCTAATATGGAGCTGGTGGCACAGGGGGCTGGTAATCTTGTATCCGCATTATTTGGCGGAATACCGGCGACAGGTGCAATAGCAAGAACAGCAGCCAATGTTAAAAATGGTGGACGTACTCCGGTAGCCGGTATGGTACATTCCATAACACTTCTTCTTATACTTGTTGTGTTAATGCCATATGCAGCATGGATTCCAATGCCGGCTATTGCAGCTATTTTATTTGTGGTTGCCTATAATATGAGCGGATGGAGAGAATTTGTATCACTTTGCAAGGCGTCACCTAAGAGTGACATATTAGTGCTTGTAGTTACATTTGTACTTACAATAGTATTTGACCTTGTTGTAGCTATAGAGACGGGTATTGTATTGGCAGCACTTTTATTCCTTATGAGAATGGCTAATGTTACAGAAGTTAAGAGCTGGAAATATATTGGTGATAATATAGATGAAGAAAATGATCCTGAAAGCATTAAATTAAAGGTTGTACCAAAGCATACACTTGTATATGAAGTTATAGGACCGATGTTTTTTGCCGCTGCTGATAAATTTATGGAGATATCAGCCCAGACAGGAATAAAGGTTGTTATAATCAGAATGAGAGGTGTTCCGGCAATGGATGTTACGGCACTTCGTTCACTCAGAATGATTCATGACAGATGTCAGAAGAAAGGAATAACACTTCTTTTATCACATGTTCAGGAACAGCCTAAGATGATGATGGAAAAAGCAGGATTTGCGGCTGAGGTAGGAGAAGAAAATTTCTGTAAAAATATTGATGTGGCACTTGAGAGAGCTGCACAGTTGTAATATTTTATGATAAAACATATGCATGCCAGAAGCAGCATACGTTTAAAGACATTTAATGCTGCGTGTGTATATATGATGTTTTAAACAAAATATGAATTATTGAAAAAAGTATAGAATATATTATTATAAACAGACTCAGGAATTTATTAATATGGGTGGTAGATATAATATTGATATTCATACTATGGATAAGATAAAAAAGACTGTAGGAGTTGTACTAATGCTTTGTATTTTTACATTTCTTACAGTATTTTTTTATATAATTCCAGAAACGGAAAAACTTAAGGAAACAGGAGTATTATCTGTCAATAATGGCAGTGGAATTGGCGGAGGTGATATTATAGGCAGTAGTAAGGCAGGAAAAAAGGATTTGCCAATATATTGTGTTGATATTCCTGGAAAGCTAAAAAAACAGGCACAGACAGGTAATGATAACACAGATGCGGATGATAATAGTATAGATAATAATAAAGATAATAATATAGATAATATGGCTGCCAATAATAATGGTGATGTTAAGGGGATTAACAATACAGGTATGGATGATGTAAAATATATATCGCTTTCATTCGATGCTGCATGGGGTGCTGATGATACTATAAGGATACTTGATATATTGGACAAATACAATGTAAAGGTTACATTTTTTATGACCGGTGGCTGGGTTAATGAGTATCCTGATATGGTAAAAGAAATATATTCAAGAGGACATGACCTTGGAAATCACAGTCAGAATCATAAAAAAATGAGTGAATTGAATGTAGAACAGCAAAAGCAGGAGCTTAATTCAGTTACGGAGAAGGTAAAGGAGCTTACAGGATATAATATGTTTCTGTTCAGGCCTCCCTATGGCGATTATAATTCGACACTTATTAATACAGCATATTCAATTAATTATTATCCCATACAGTGGTCAGTTGATTCTCTTGACTGGAAAGACTACGGCGTTGACAATATAATAAAGACGGTAACGAAACATAAAGCTCTTTCTAATGGTGCAATCATACTTATGCATAATGGTGCAAAATACACGGCAGATGCACTTGATACAGTAATATCAGGTCTTATGGAGCAGGGATATACACTCATTCCGATATCACAGCTTATAATACGTGACAATTTCCATATGGATGCCAATGGTATGCAGATTGCAGATTAAAAAATACCGGTTAGACATTAACAGGTAAGTACTTCCATACTTGCCAGTCATCTCCTATTGTTATGGGTAAGTAATCCTGTTACAATTAGTCTGTACTTAGCTAAGACAAATAAACAACGCAACGAAGTTGCAGGAATGGAGGGTTAATATGTGCTTTAAATTTTTATCTTGCAGTGAATTACTTACATTTTTCCGTAACTGTTTCGGATGCTAGTATATCGTTTTAAATGATATATCGAAAGATAATATAATAGAATATAAGACTTTAGATAATCTTACATATAGATAATAAAGTTGTAAAATAAATATTTGCAGATAATCAATTTATAGATAAAATGTAAATAAAAAGGACTGATACATACTATGTTATAGACATATATGAAGTATAGATTCATATGTCTTATAACATAAGCTTTGTATCAGTCCTTTCTGAAGTTTAGCTGTTTGTAATTTAGTTATTTGTAATTTTAGTATTTGTAATTCAGTTATTATAGTTTAGCTATTATATATTCCCATGTATTAAATGTTTATTCATGGAGCTGTACATATACAGTTGACGACTCTTCATCATATGCATCACCGAATACGAGCTTACATAATTCCTGACAATATGATACTGAAAATTCTGAACAGCCACTGTCATTTCTTATTGCATTAGACTGTGCGAGCGTATCATTATAATCAGAAAGCTTATATGATGTAATAAGTGAAGTACCAAAAAGCTTCTGTGTGACTATTGGTGTATAGCTGTACTGCTTAACATAGCATTTGTTTTCGGCAGCACTCTTTACAAGAGATACCTTAGCCATGCCGCCTAACATACGAGGCATCTTATCCTGATTAGAAACAAAGTTACCAAGTGAATAGTATACAACCATCTGATGACCATCTTCTCTTGTTAATGTTTCAACAGGCTCCATAACATGAGGATGAGCACCAATTACAACATCAACACCGAGATTTAAGAAAAGGTTAGTCCAGTACTGCTGGTTAGAATCAGGCTGATATACATATTCAGTTCCCCAGTGAGGGCATACGACAACCATATCTGCAATCTGTTTTGCCTTTGTAACATCCTGAGTAATCTTATCTTCATCAAGCATATTTACAATATATGGCTTAGAATCAGGAATAGGAATACCGTTAGTTCCATATGTATAGTTAAGGATTGCTATTTTGAAGCCATCTTTATTATATACATAGATGTCGTTATAATCCTCTTCTGTTTCATTGATACCAAGTACTGCCATTTCAGGATAATTAGATGCCCAGAAGTTAAGACAGTTTTCAACACCGGTAAGTCCCTTATCAAGTGTATGGTTGGTAGCATGAAGTATTACATTAAATCCGGCATCGGCTTCTGCAACACCGATTTCATAAGGACTGTTAAAGCAGGGATATCCGCTAAGACCTAATTCAAGACCGCCAAGAATTGTTTCCTGATTGACGATTCTTATATCAGCAGCTGATATATCGCTTTTGATATTTTTAAATAAATGATCAAAATTATATGTTCCGTCTGCCTGTAAACCACTCTTGTATACACCTTCGTGTGCAAGAATGTCACCAATCATCATAATATCGACCTGAACGTCAGGTGGTGTAGTTGTAGTCTCCTCAACGGTTGTAGTTTCTGTTGTGTTTACATTGTCAGATGCAGTTTCTTTGCTCTTTGAGCATGCGGATAAACCGATACCAAGACCGATAAGACATACTAAAGATATTGCGATAACAGCAATAAGAGTCTGCATTTGTCTGTTACGTATTCTGCGCTGTCTTAAAGATTTACGACTGCGCTGGCTGACATTAGTTCTGTTTGCCATAAAATCTCTCCTTAATAAAAAATGATAACTAATAGCTGCATACAAAATTCCGTAGGATTGTAACATATAGAACATAAAAATACGGTTAATTGTATCAGCATTATTTTTCACGATAATAATACATGAATAAACTGATATATTCAAGTAAAAAAAGGTCATAGAGTTTAGAAAAAAAGTTTTTTATGTTAAATGGTGTCGATACTATGTACAGAATTTATAGAAATGTTGTATAATCAAAAAATGTTATGATTATATTAAAATAGAGTAATGGAATTAGATTAAAAACAATTATTCAACAGATTTAGATATAATCCGTTATGCCGGAGCACACATGACATAACAGTATAACGTATATTAAGTGTGCAGAAATGAGGATTATATGAGCAGGTATACAAAAAATGACATTTTCAGAATAGTTGAGGAAGAAGATGTGGAATTTATCCGTCTTCAATTTACAGATATATTTGGTGTTCTTAAAAATATAGCTATTACAGCAAGCCAGTTAGAAAAAGCACTGGATAATAAATGCATGTTTGATGGTTCATCAGTTGAAGGCTTTGTAAGAATAGAAGAATCTGATATGTATTTGTATCCTGATTATGATACATTTGAAATATTCCCATGGAGACCGCAGCAGGGAAAGGTTGCAAGGCTGATATGTGATATTTATACGCCGGATGGTAATCCGTTTGAGGGTGATCCAAGATATGCTTTAAAGAAAGTAATTAAAAGGGCAAGTGATATGGGATACAGATTCGACGTAGGACCGGAATGTGAATTTTTCCTTCTTCATACTGATGATGACGGATTTCCAACAACAGAATCTTATGAAAAGGCCGGATATTTTGATTTAGGACCATCTGACCTCGGAGAAAATGTAAGACGTGATATGGTTCTTACACTTGAGGATATGGGCTTTGAGATTGAAGCCTCACATCACGAAGCAGCACCGGCACAGCATGAGATTGATTTTAAATATGATGAAGCACTTATAACAGCAGATAATATTGTGACATTTAAGCTTGCCGTTAAGACGATTGCAAGACGACATGGATTATATGCAACATTTATGCCTAAGCCTAAATATGGAATAAATGGTTCGGGTATGCATATCAATATGTCACTTGCAACATTTGAGGGGAAGAATATATTTTCAGATGCAGATGATAAACATGGACTATCAGAAGATGCATATCATTTTATAGCAGGACTTATGGAGCATGCAAAGGGAATGACAGCAATTACTAATCCACTGGTCAATTCATATAAAAGACTTGTTCCGGGATATGAAGCGCCGGTTCATATTGCATGGTCAGCAACTAACAGAAGTCCGTTAATAAGAATACCGGCTACAAGAGGTGATGGAACAAGAGTAGAACTTAGAAATCCTGACCCGGCAGCTAATCCATATCTTGTTATTGCAGCATGCCTTGCAGCAGGGCTTGATGGTATTGAAAGAAAACTTGAAGTTTCTGAGGGAATAGATTATAACATATTTGAAATGAGTGAATCAGAAAGACTGGATAAGAATATTGAAAGACTTCCTGATAATCTGTATGATGCAGTGCTTGAACTTAAGAAGGACAAGGTTATATGTGATGTATTAGGACCTCATATTCTTGATAAATATGTGCAGGCGAAGTTAAAGGAATGGGATGATTACCGTACACAGGTTTCTGAATGGGAAATAGAAGAATATCTTTATAAGTTTTAACAGCTTGAAATAATTATTTTCTATTTGAAACGGAGGATAGGTGTATGGCAACACTTATTGTTGCATTCCCAAAGTTAGAGGAAGCTAAGGCGGTTAAGAACCTGCTCGTAAGAAAAGGCTATGATGTTGCGGCACCATGTACAACGGGAGCACAGGTTATCAATCAGGCTGATGATTTATCAGATGGTATTATAGTATGTGGATACAAGCTGGCTGATAATATGCTTTTTTCAGAGGTATATGAATATAAGCCAAAGAGCTTTGAACTGCTTTTGGTAGCATCCAAGAGTAAATGGATGGACTGTCAGGAGCAGGGAATTGTATGTGCGGCTATGCCAATTAAAGTTAATGACCTTATATCAACTATCGAGATGATTCTACAGTCCCAGATAAGAAAGAGAAGAAGGCAGCGGACGCAGCCGAGAAGAAGAAGTCCGCAGGAACAAAAGATAATAGATGATGCAAAGGCACTTCTTATTGACAAGAATAATATGTCTGAGGAAGAAGCATTCAGATATATACAGAAAAATAGCATGGATAGTGGTAATACCATGGTGGAATCGGCAATGATGGTAATAGATATTTATTCGCAGATACGATAAATTCATGTTTATTTATTCACTTCTTTGCAACAAAGTTACTTATAAATGAGTATCAGTGTGAAAATGATGATGATGTGATTATTCTTTTGCAAGTTCATTAATAAACCGGCTGATTTGTGCCGCAGGCATTGCAAATCAGCCACTATTGCATAGCCCAATCTTATTTGGAGTGATTATTTTGGCATTAAAATGTCTGCGGAATGGAGAGTATTATGAAGTTTACAAAAATGCATGGATGTGGTAATGATTATGTTTATGTTGACTGTACACAAGAGGAGCTTGATAATCCTGAAGAAGCTGCAATTAAAGTAAGTGACAGACATTTTGGAATCGGTTCTGACGGGCTTATACTTATAAAGAAGTCAGACAGGGCAGATTTCTTTATGGATATGTATAATGCTGATGGTTCAAGAGGAAAGATGTGCGGCAATGGAATAAGATGTGTAGGTAAGTATGTGTATGATAACGGACTTACTGATAAAACAGAGATTAAGGTTGATACACTATCAGGAGTTAAGACATTACAGCTTCATGTTACAGATGGCAAGGTAAGCACTGTTACGGTAGATATGGGGGCGCCAATCTTAAAGGCAGATGAAGTGCCAGCTGATGTGTCTGTATTTAATAATAAATTATTGAATAAATCGGACATGCTTGTAGCAGAACCTCTTACGGTAAATGGATTTGAATATAACGTGACATGTGTTTCGATGGGTAATCCACATGCAATAGTATATCTTGATAATAATATTGATATTAAAAAATTCGAGATTGAAAAAATCGGACCTGCATTTGAAAAGCATGCAGCATTTCCTGAAAATGTAAATACAGAATTTATTCAGGTGTCTGATAAAGATAATCTTAATATGAGAGTATGGGAGCGTGGTTCAGGTGAGACATTTGCATGCGGAACAGGAGCATGTGCAAGCCTTGTTGCAACCGTACTTAATGGGAAATGTAATAATACTGCGACACTTCACCTGCTCGGCGGAGATTTAAAAATAACATGGGACAGGACTAAGAATACAGTATTAATGGAAGGACCAGCGGTAACAGTATTTACAGGTGAGATAGAACTTTAGGAATAGGAAGGAAAATAGGAATGGGTGGTAATATGACAGAGTATACTTTAAAACAATTTCAAAAAGATTTAGCTTCACAGGCACCGGTACCGGGAGGCGGTGGTGCCTGTGCATATGTGGCTGCACTTGGAATGTCACTTGGAACAATGGTGGCCAATCTTACAACCGGTAAGAAAAAATATGAACAATACCAGGAAGAAATAGATAAGCTGATAACACAGACCGGGAAGATATCAGATGAATTATTAGAAGGCATTGAAAAAGATGCAAAAGCATTTAAACCATTAGCAAAGGCTTACGGACTTCCGAAGGATACCGATGAGCAGAAGAAAGAAAAAGAAAAAGTAATGGAGGCTGCGCTTATAACCGCAAGTGAAGCACCACTTGAACTTATGGAGAAAATTATGGAGGCGGTTATACTTCTTGACCGGCTTTCTGAAATTGGCAGCAGAATTGCAATAAGTGATGCAGGAGTGGGAATACAGTTTGCGAAAGCCGCATTAAATGGCGCATCTCTTAATGTATTTATTAATACAAAACTTATGAAGGATACAGCTAAGGCTAAAGAGTTAAATGATAAGGCAGATGCTATCCTTAAAAGAGGAAATGAAGCTGCTGACAGAATATATAAGACTGTACTGGATAGCATACGATAGTTGCGTTATATATAATAAAAATAAGCTGAATTTATATATTTTATAGATTGTGGCTCATGTATATTAGATTTTTAATAATGTACAATCTAAAATAAATATAATTATTGGCATTATTATAAAAAAATGTAACATTTAAAATAATATTTTCAGTGAAAGGAAGAAAATTTATGGAGATTTTAAAGGGTCTGCCGGTTGCTAATGCAATTAATGAAAAGCTTATAGAAGAAGTAAAGACAATGGAAAAGAAGCCACATCTTGCAATTATAAGAGTCGGTGAAAGACCGGATGATATGTCTTATGAGCGTGGAGCTACCAAGAAGATGGATAAAGTTGGATTTGAATGTACTTCTTATACATTTCCTGCTGATATAGATAATGATACATTTCAGAAGGAATTTGACAAGATTAATCAGGATGACAATATTGACGGAATATTACTTCTTCGCCCACTTCCTAAGCATCTTGACGAGAAAGCTGTTGAGAATAAGATAAATCCAGATAAGGATCTTGATGGTATATCACCGGTCAATCTTGCAAAGGTATATGCAGGTGATGAGAGCGGATTTGCTCCATGTACAGCGGAGGCTGTTATAGAGATGCTTGACTTTGCAGGAATTAATCTTACAGGTAAGAGAGTTACTGTAGTAGGAAGAAGCCTTGTAATAGGAAAGCCTGTTGCCATGATGCTTATGAAAAAGAATGCAACAGTTACAGTGTGTCACACAAGAACTGTTGATATGGCAGGAACATGCCGCAATGCAGAAGTAGTTGTTGCAGCAGCAGGTGTAGCTAAGATGATAGATAAGAGCTTTATAAGTAAGGATGCAGTTGTAATTGATGTTGGAATAAATGTAGATGAAGAAGGAAATCTTTGTGGAGATGTTAATTTTGATGAAGTAAGTGAACTTGCATCGGTTATAACACCGGTTCCTGGAGGAGTTGGAAGTGTTACAACCTCAGTACTTGCAAAGCATCTTATGAAAGCAGCTAAAAAATAAGAGTATTCACGTACTCGTTGGAATCCAATACCATATATTATCTTGAGTTTGTGCATTTCGCATTTCTGAAATACGAACTTAACTATATGTTATATAAATAATTCAATTACAAATACTGTAATACAGCAAAGTATGGACACCTGTAAAAGACTTCTTCCAAACCATGCAGCAAGTACTCCGACAATCAGTGCCGCAGCGCCTGATATAACACTGCCTGTAGAATTGATAATTGCAGGAAATGTCATTACTGCAAGTGTTACATATGGTACATAAAAAAGAAAAGATTTTATCAGAGGGCTTTTAATTTCCTTTCTGATAAGTGTAAGTGGGAGCGTTCTTATAAGATAAGTAACGGCTCCCATTATCAATATGTAGATATAAATATTATGTGACATGGTATTTAGAACCTTTCTTATTATTAATCCGTTTTATCTTCGGATATATACTTGTTTTATCGATTTAGTACAAAATTCCATTTTCAATAAAAGCTTTTAACTGAATCTGAAATGTAATCTTAATGAGGCTTAGCATCAGTTTTTGTAATATCATCTTCTGTAGAGGTCTCATCTTTTATAGGAAAAAGAATTGCGGCAATTAGTGATATTGCAACAGTAAGTATAATTATTCTTGTGCCTGAGGCAGTCCCTGAAAGTACAGGCGCATATGTAAATATAAAGCTTGCAGTCATCGAAGCTACGACAAGAAGTGCAATGATTTTATTCTGTCTGGCCGGTGGAATGATAATTGCAAGAAACATTCCATATAAACCTACACTTAAAGCGCTTACAATATTAGCAGGAAGTGCATTGCCAAGAATAACTCCAAGGCATGTTCCAATGACCCATCCGGGAGAAGCAACTGCCGCCATTCCATAAGTATAGAATGGATTGAGTCTGTCAGGAACAGAAACTGACAGACCAAATATCTCATCAGTAATAAACCATCCCATAATTAATCTGTGAAAAAACTTCATATCTTTGTAAAATTTCTGGCTTAATGAGCAGGACATAAGAAAATATCTGGCGTTGATTATCAGAGTCATAATAGCCATTTCCAGATAGGTTGCCATGGAAGCTATTACTGTAAATCCGGCAAATTCCCCAGCCGATGCATGACTTGTAAAGCTTGCAAGTCCCGCCTGAAAAGCGTTAAGTCCGGCATTTTTAGCGGCAATTCCAAGTGTAAATGATACGGCAAGGTATCCGGCAGCAATTGGAAGTCCGTTCTGTACTCCTTTTATAAACCAGGTTCTGTTTGTATTATTCATATATATTTCCTCAAATGTATTCTTTATAAAGTTAAGTGTTGTAATATACAATTATTATGTTGAACTATACACTACAAAAAATAATAAAAGTTAAGTCTGAAAGAAATAGTACAACAAAAATCTTATAAACTCAAGGTATTTATCGGACACAGCTTAATTTCTATTCAGCTCTTAAATATCCTTTTCATAAAGTTATATATTCCATTCTGCCATAGTGCATCTTCGTGTCCAAGTTCATCAACTATAGTCATGGAATGGTTTATATTCTCTTCATTTAAAGCACTATCATAGTATATGGTAGATTCAAGACACCAAGGGTCTTTATTTCCTACTGTAAGCTGCAGATAATAAGGTGTATTGTCAGGATTATCTATTGTAAAGCTGTCAAGTACAGGGGTATTCCATGGACCATCAGGAAGTTGAGGGATGGGAATTACGCCGGAGCAGGGTGCTAATGCACCAATAAATCCGATTTTATCTATCAGCTTAAAGCCTGCGACCAAAGCTTCTGTTCCGCCCTGGGAGGTTCCGATTATTGCAGTAGCTTCTCTTCCTGTAGCTACAGAATAGTGGTTTTCAATAAATGGCATTAAATCGTTTTCAAGGTCTTTATAAAATTCATCATAGGCATCAAGCTGTGTATCTATAGTAGGATTATTTTTTAGGCTTACAGGAGCAGTCCACATATCAACCATTACAACAATACAAGGAACAGCGCTGCCGTCAGCCATCATATTACCGCATAGTGTTACAAGGTAGCTGTCATCACGGTTCCAGTCATAGTGGTCACCGCCATTTCCATGAAGAATATACATAACAGGATACTGTGTATTAGTATTGTATGCGGCAGGTAAAAGCACACCACACTCCTTATTTTCTCCGATAGTAGAAGAATAGTAGCTTATCCTGTCATCAATGCTTCCATATTTGACGTTATCCCTTTTGGTAACAAGTCCATCCGGCACAGTATAGTCCGTATCTGAATATGCATATCCGGTATCGTTAAATATATATGGTATAGTATCTTTTTGAAACCCATTATCATAATCAGATGTATAAACATTGCCTGTATTATTAGAAGACTCATTATTTACAGAATTAGAATCAGACGAGGGGGCTGTACATCCGGTAGCACTAATTAATATAGCACAGAGTAATATTGGAAGAGATTTTTTAGTGTATTTATTATTTTTATAGGATTTTAAAGCTTTTATCATATGTTATAGTTCCTTTCTGATATGAAATAAACATGCAAAATGGTAAGACTGATAATTGCATTATTATTATTTATACACTAATACTAATTTCTTAGCAACTCAAGTATATAAACATAAAAAATAGCAGGATACATCCGTATGTTATAATCAAACAAGCATTCTTGATATTGTCATACAGATATATCCTACAGTTTTATTATTAATACACTATTTAGTTTAATAAAATTTTGTATACAATTATTTTATTGAAGTTTTTGTTATTAGATGTAGATGATTATTGCTGTTGTAAATAGTTAGATTTCGCTCAGTGCGTCTTCATCAGCTACGATTGTTACATCATTATGTAACTGCAATATAGAGGCTGGAACCTGAGGTGTGATGGCACCATATAATACTTCTTTTAGTATAGCTGCTTTGTCTTTACCGCTTACAATAAGAAGAATTTTCTTTGCCTGCATAATGTTTTTAATTCCCATTGTATATGCTTGTCTTGGTACATCTTCTTCTGTTGCAAAAAATCTTTTGTTAGCTTCTATTGTACTTTCTGTTAAATCTACACAGTGTGTTTCTTTTTCAAATGCTGCGCCTGGTTCGTTAAAACCAATATGACCATTTCTTCCCAATCCTAGAAGTTGTAAATCAATTCCACCCTGTGAATGAATTATTTTATTGTAATCATCACATGCTTTCTTTGAGTCTGGTTCTAATCCGTTAGGAACAAATGTATTGGCTTTGCTAATATTTACATGGTTAAAAAGATTAGTATTCATAAAATAACGATAACTTTGGTCGTTGTCTGGTGAAAGTCCTTTGTATTCGTCAAGGTTAATGCTCGTTACATCTGAAAAATCCAAATCGCCTTTTTCATACCATTCAATTAATTGTTTATAAGTTCCAATAGGTGAAGAACCTGTTGCAAGACCAAGAACACAGTTAGGTTTCATAATTATCTGGGCAGAAATAATATTTGCAGCTTTTCTGCTAAGGTCATGATAGTTTTTTGCTTTGTATAATCTCATAAAAGATACCTCCTTGTTAGAAAAATCTATATTTATAATATATAGTATAGGATATTTGTAAAAAATTTCAATAAAATCAATGTATATTGAAACTATTTTCACGACAAGAGATAATTACCCTGAAAATGTACAAAATACATGAAAAGATATATGAAAAATAATAAATGCATTTGCAAAATGCACAAAAACAATGAAACTAAGTTCAATGAATTGCAAACTACTTGAAATTAATTTCGCAAAAATATATACTCAGCTCATAAGAAAAAATATTGGAAAACATATTATTAGTAAATAATGCTATAGATATCCATTAAAAAAGGAGGTTGTTTTAAGTATGGATAGTAAAGTTGAAAATTTAAAAGGAAAGCTGATAGTATCTTGTCAGGCATTGCCAGATGAACCACTTCATTCTTCATTTATTATGGGAAGAATGGCGTTAGCGGCAAAGCAAGGCGGTGCTGTTGGTATAAGAGCCAATACCAAGGAAGATATAAAAGAAATTCGTTCCCAGGTAGACCTTCCAATTATAGGTATTGTAAAGAGAGACTATGATGACAGTGATATATACATTACTCCAACAATGAAAGAAATAGAGGAGTTAATGGAAGTAAAGCCTGAGATTATAGCAATGGATGCCACAATTGCTACAAGGCCGGGTGGCAAAAATATTGATGAATTTTTTAAAGAAGTGAAAGAAAAATATCCAGAGCAATTATTTATGGCGGACTGCTCTACAGTAGATGAAGCACTTCATGCTGATGAGCTGGGATTTGATTTTATTGGAACAACAATGGTGGGATATACACCACAAAGTAGGGGCGATAAGATAGAAGCTAATGACTTTGAGATTTTAAGAAAGATTGTTTCAAATGTAAAGCATAAAGTAATTGCAGAAGGCAATATTAATACACCACAGAAAGCAAGGCGTGTAGTTGAACTTGGTGCATATAGCGTTGTAGTTGGTTCTATTATTACAAGACCACAGTTAATTACAAAGTCTTTTGTAGAAGAGATGGAAAAAGATAATTAACAGGTTTGTTGATTGGCTGCATTATTTACATGAATAAAAATAAAGAAAAATATATAAAATGTGCAAGGCACAGGAAAGAGGTTATTTATGAGAAATCTTGATAAGTATAAGGGAGTTATTCCAGCGTTTTACGCATGTTATGATGAAAATGGAGAGATTAGTCCAAAGGCAGTTCAGGACTTAACACAGTTCTTTGTTGATAAAGGTGTAAAGGGGGTATATGTTAATGGTTCATCAGGAGAATGTATATATCAGAGTGTACAAGACCGTAAGGTTGTTCTTGAAAATGTAATGAAAGTTGCAAAAGGAAAACTTACAGTAATAGCTCATGTAGCTTGTAATAACACAAAGGATAGTGAAGAACTTGCAAGACATGCGGAAAGTCTTGGTGTAGATGCAATTGCGGCAATTCCTCCAATATATTTCCATTTGCCAGAATATTCAATTGCGCAGTATTGGAATGATATGAGTGCAGCAGCACCAAATACTGATTTTATAATTTATAACATTCCACAGCTTGCAGGTGTTGCACTTACACAAGGACTTTTTGCAGAAATGAGAAAAAATACAAGAGTAATCGGTGTTAAAAATTCATCAATGCCAGTTCAGGATATTCAGATGTTTAAGCAGGCAGCAGGGGATGACTACATTATATTTAATGGTCCGGACGAACAGTTTATGAGTGGACGTGTAATTGGTGCTGAGGGTGCTATTGGTGGAACTTATGGTGTAATGCCTGAATTATATTTAAAGCTTGATGAATACATAAAGAAGGGCGACATGGAAAATGCAAGACAGATACAGTATGCCTGCGATGCTATTATCTATAAGATGTGTTCAGCACATGGCAATATGTATGCAGTAATCAAAGCTATATTAAAGAAGAATGAAGGTTTAGAACTTGGTGGAGTCAGAAAGCCACTTACAGATATTACTGAGGAAGATATGGCTATAGTTGATGAAGCAGCAAAGATGATAACAGATGCTAAAGAAAAGTTTCTTTAAATAATTTTTAAGTTATAAAAACTGTGTGGTTGCCGTACAAATATTAGATGTTACGGCAGTCACCGGTTAATTAAAAATAAGAACATGTATTGATAGAAAAATTGATAGAAAATAATTTTGAGAGGAAGTCTTAAAAAATGAAAAGTTAGTAAAAAACAGGAGGGATAATGTATGCAGGGTTTTACATATATTGATTTGGCAATACTTATTATTTATTTGGTGGCAGTATTATTTGCAGGACTTCATTTTGCAAAAAAAGAAATGACAGGTAAAGAGTATTTTAAGGGTGATGGAACAGTACCATGGTGGGTTACTTCAGTGTCTATATTTGCTACACTGTTAAGTCCTATTTCATTCCTGTCATTAGCAGGTAACTCGTATGCAGGAACATGGATTATGTGGTTTGCACAGCTTGGTATGCTTCTTGCAATTCCACTTACAATAAAGTTCTTTCTTCCTATCTACAGTAAACTTGATATTGATACAGCATATCACTATCTTGAGCTTAGGTTTGGAAGCAAGGGACTAAGAGTTCTTGGTGCAATAATGTTCATTATTTATCAGGTTGGACGTATGTCTATTATTATGTATCTTCCATGTATGGTACTTGGAAGTCTTACAGGAATAAATGTTAATATACTTATTATAATTATGGGTATAATCGCAATTATATACTCATACACAGGCGGTCTTAAATCAGTTCTTTGGACAGACTTTATTCAAGGTTCAGTATTATTAATAGGTGTAACATTTGCGCTTGTTTATTTACTTGTTCATTTAGATGGAGGAATTGGTGCAATATTTACAGCATTTGCAACAGAGCACAAATTCCTTGCAGTTGACCAGCCTATATTTAATCCTAATATCTTAAAAGACAGTGTATTTATTATGATTGTCGGAGCCGGATTTAATACAATGAGTTCTTATGTATCAAGTCAGGATATTGTACAGCGTTTTACAACAACAACAGATACAAAGAAACTTAATAAGATGATGCTTACAAATGGTGCATTATCAATATTTATTGCAACAGTATTTTATCTTATTGGTACAGGTTTATATGTATTCTATAAGCAGAATGTACTTCCACCGGCAGCAGCACAGGACCAGATATTCGCTTCTTATATAGCATTTGAACTTCCGGTTGGTGTTACAGGACTTTTACTTGCAGCAATTTATGCAGCAGCCCAGTCAACATTGTCAACAGGTCTTAACTCAGTAGCTTCAAGCTGGACACTTGATATTCAGGCAAGACTTACAAAGAAAGAGTTAAGCTTTGAAAAGCAGACAAAGATTGGTCAGATTGTATCACTTATAGTTGGTATATTTGCAATTGCAGTTGCTATGGTACTTGCAAATGGTGGTGTAAAGTCAGCTTATGAATGGTTCAATGGATTTATGGGTCTTGTACTTGGTATCTTAATTGGAACATTTATACTTGGTGCATTTACTAAGGTTGCTAACACATTCGGAGCAGTTATGGCATTTATTGCTTCATCAGGTGTAATGGTTTATATTAAATACTTTGTTCCGGCAAAAGATGTTACAATCTGGAGCTACTCTATTATATCAATTGTTGTGTCACTTGTTATAGGTATTCCGGCAAGTATATTGTGGAGAAAGATAAAGAACGACAAATCAGTACCGGCACCTAATACAACAATTTATAAAAATTAAAATTACTAATATTTATAACAGGCAGGTTCTTTAATTGAGTAAAAATGGACTTGCCTGTATATATATAAAGTATAAGGAGGTTACTATGGTTTTTGGAAATATAGATAATTTAAAAGAGTATTCATTTCTTGAAGATAAAGTTAAAAAATGTTTTGAATATGCTAAAGAGCATGACTTATTGCAATATGAAAAAGGTAGCCATGAAATAGATGGTGACGAGTTGTTTGTTAATATAGTAAGTTATACTACAACAACGCCAGAAGAACGTTTTTGGGAAGCACATAAAAAATATCTTGATGTACATTTAATGCTTGAAAGTACAGAACAGATTGATTTGAATTTTATTCAGAATATGCAGTTAAAAGAATTTGTAGAAAAAGATGATTTTCTTCCTATGGATGGAGATAAAAATTCTTCTGTTGTATTAAATAAAGGTGATTTTTTGGTATGTTATCCAAGTGACGGACATCGTACAGCGGTAAAGGCAAAAGACGAACCAGAAACAATTAAAAAAGCAATTTTTAAAGTTAAGATTGACTAAATACAAATTGCAAGGAGGACAGACCATTTTTGTAGGTTTGTCCTTTTTTGCTAAATTTTTAACATAAAAGTTTCATATTATGAAAAAATATTTTAGAATAAAATAAAAAGAAAAGAGGTGCATGCTCATATGGCAAAATATATATGTATAGATATTGGTGGAACTGCGATTAAGTATGGAATAATTGGTTCGGATAATACCATTTTAACAAAAAGCCAGATGGATACACAAGCACATAAAGGTGGTACTGCAATACTTGAAAAGGTAATAAGTATTGTACAAAATGCAATTGATGAATACAGTAAAGAAATAGCAGGTATATGTATTTCAACAGCAGGAATGGTAGACGATAAAAAGGGTGAAATCTTTTACTCAGGACCATTAATTCCTAATTACGCAGGAACACAGTTTAAGAAAGTGCTTGAAGAAAAATTCCGTATTCCATGTGAAGTAGAAAATGATGTGAATTGTGCAGGACTTGCAGAATATAAAACAGGCGCAGGCAGGGACAGCAGCATTATGTTAATGCTTACAATAGGAACTGGCATTGGAGGATGTTTTATTATAGATGGCAAAATCTTTCATGGTTTTAGCAATAGTGCGTGTGAAGTGGGTTATATGTATATGGATGGAAGTGACTATCAGACGTTAGGCGCAGCAAGTATACTTACACAAAAGGTAGCTGAATGGAAGCGTGAAAGTAAAGATAACTGGAGCGGATATCGTATATTTGAAGAAGCTAAAAAGGGTGATGAGATATGTAATCGTGCAATTGATGAAATGTCAGAAGCAATTGCAAAGGGCATTGCCAATATATGCTGTGTAATTAATCCGGAAATAGTTGTACTCGGTGGTGGCATAATGGCACAGGAAGAATTTTTAAAAGATAAGATTGATGCAGGTGTAAAAAAATATCTTGTATCAAGTATAGAAAAGAATACAACTATTAAATTTGCAAAGCATAGAAATGATGCTGGAATACTTGGAGCATATTATAATTTTTGTAATAAACATAGTAAGTGATTTAAAAATTTTTATAATAACATTTAATATAGTTTTTGGTATTATATAGGTATATTGTTGGTTCAAGAGAATATAAACTCAAATAAAAAACTTATGTTTTTATATTTTGTTGTTATTTTAAATTTAAAAATACAAAAATTATTTTTACAAGGAGTCGATTATGGAATACTATGTAAAATCAGTAATACCAATTATTCAATCTAATTATGATAAGTTTACAACAGTAGAAAAGACAGTTGCAGATTTTTTTATTGAAAATGCAGATATAAAGGATTTGTCAATTAAGACTGTGTCTGAGCGTTTATTTGTGTCTAAGGCTTCTATTGTAAGATTTGCAAAAAAATGTGGCTTTCAAGGATATAAGGAATTTGTATACCAATATCAGCAGACCTTTAAACAGAAAAAAGAGCCTATTACAGACAACACCAGAACGGTGCTGTATGCATATCAAGAGTTGTTAAATCAGGCATATAGTCTTATTAATGAAGCACAAATTGTAAGGGTTGCAAGATACTTAAATCAGGCAGAGAGAGTATTTGTCTGTGGCAAGGGAAGTTCTGGACTGGCAGCAGAGGAAATGGAACTTAGATTTATGAGAATTGGTGTTGATATTCATTCTCTGACAGACTCAGATATGATGAGAATGCAAGCAGTATTTCAGAATAGAAGAAGCCTTGTATTTGGATTTAGTATTAGTGGTGAAAAAAAGGGTGTGATGTACCTTCTTAGGGAGTCCTATAAAAAGGGTGCAACAACAGTATTATTTACAGCTAATAATAGAGATGAATATAAAGAATTTTGTACAGAGGTAGTTCTTCTTCCATCTCTTAAACACCTTAATCATGGAAATGTTATTTCTCCACAATTTTCAATACTTGTAATATTAGATATTGTATATGAGTATTTTGTGAAGATGGATAAGTATGAAAGAGAAGAAATGCATGACAGTACACTTGTTGCATTAGAAGAAAATGAAAAGAAATATTTGAATGAAGATTATATGTAGAAATGGAGATAATTATGATTATTGATAATGTATTAGTGTATACAGAAGATAAAGAGTTTGTTAAAGGCGGAATTGTCTTAGAAAATGATACTATTAAAAGTGTATATAAAGATAGTGAAAAAATAAAAGTTGATAATAATGAAATAATAGATGGAAATGGTGCATTTGCAATACCCGGCCTTATTGACCTTCATTTTCATGGCTGTAAAGGTGATGATTTTTGCGATGCTGGCAAAGAAGCAATTGAAAACATTGCAAAGTATGAGTGTTCAGTAGGTGTTACATCAATTGCACCCGCTACGATGACACTCCCTGTAGATGAGCTTGAAAATGTATTAAGAACAGCAGCAGAGTATAATAAAACTTCACATGGAAGTGAGTGTGCTGACCTTATCGGAATAAATATGGAAGGTCCATTTATAAGTAAAGTAAAAAAAGGTGCACAAGATGAAAGAAATATTATTCCATGTAATGAACAAGTGCTTGAAAGATTTATAAAGGCTTCAGATGGACTTGTAAAGTTTATTGGAATAGCACCGGAAGAAAGTGACAACTCTATTGAATTTATTAAAAATGTCAAGGACAAAGTTAATGTGTCGTTAGCCCATACTAACGCCGATTATGACACCGCTATGAAAGCCTTTGAAGCAGGAGCAAATCATGCAGTTCACCTGTACAATGCAATGCCACCTTTTACACATAGAGCACCAGGCGTTGTAGGAGCTGTGTCAGATAGTGATAATGTCATGGCAGAAATAATATGTGATGGTATACATATTCATCCTAGTGTTGTAAGAGCAACATTTAAAATGATGGGAGCTGACAGAATGATACTTATTAGTGATAGTATGAGAGCAACAGGTATGCCTGATGGCACATATACCTTAGGAGGTCTTGATGTAAATGTAGTTGGAAAACGGGCAACACTTGTGTCTGACGGAGCAATAGCAGGCTCAGTTACTAACCTTATGGATTGTGTAAGAACAGTTGTAAAAGATATGAATATACCACTAGAAACAGCTATCGGATGTGCCACAATTAATCCAGCTAAAAGTCTTGGTGTATATGATAAATATGGTTCAATAAGTGTTGGTAAAAAAGCTGATATTGTTCTTTTGGATAGAGGGCTTGAGTTGAAGATGGTTGTTAAAGACGGTAAAATAGTTGAAAGTAATTAAAGTAATAGACACAGCTTTTGTAATAGTCATGTAGTATTTTAATAAAGCAAATTATAAGTGCATTATGAATACAATTATTAAAAAATAAGTAAAATGTAACAGAAAAAGTACCATTAAAGTAACAAAACATATATTACTGCTTGTTTTTTTTAATAATATATAATGCACTTGGAAAATAATTGTTTTGTTAAGATATAACGAACATATATTCTCTAAATAAATTAAGATGGGAGAAAAACATGAAAAAAATACTGACAAAAGCTGTAACATTAACAGCAACAGAAAAGCTAGATATAATAGGAAACGAATATGATATTCCTATAGAAGAAAAATTCAGAGAGGAAGTGGATATTATGTGTAATTTAAGCCAGAGCGTAAAAGAAAAGGGAATAGCTATAGGACTTCTGCTAAGAAATATATAATAAAAATTTCATTTGCATTATATTCTTTATTAATAATAATTTGGTATAATAAGCTAAAAGATTGTGTATAAAAATATTTATTATTTAAGAAATGGATAATAATTTTGTATAAATTAATGGTTAGTCCAGAAGTGAGGATATAATGGATAGTGTAGTTAGTATTACAAATATAGGAAATGAAGAAGATAATATAAAACAAACTGGAATAGTTGTTGAAGAAGAAAACGAATACATACAAGTAACAGATTTAGTTCCGGCTACCAGAGTGCTTGGTGACAACATGGAAACGGTTGCCATAATGACAGAACAATTCGAGCAAGTAATAGATCCTATATTAAAAATGTACAGTGCAGCAGTAAGTGAATCTACTTCAAGAATAGAGATAATAAAAGATGAATTTAGATATAGAAAAAAGCGGTGTCCTATTCATCACATTGATACAAGAATAAAGTCGTCAAGAAGTATATTAGGAAAGTTAAGAAAGAAAAATCTTGACTTGTCAATAAGTGCAGCGTGTAACAATATTTTTGATATAGCAGGTATACGAGTAGTATGTCCTTATATAAAAGATGTATATGAGATAAGGGATAGAATATTAGCACAAGACGATATACAAATAATTAATATAAAAGATTATATAGAACAACCTAAGGATAATGGTTATAGAAGTCTACACATGGTAATAAGAGTACCTATTTATTTTATGAATAAAAAACAAATGGTGCCAGTTGAGATACAGATAAGAACATTAGCAATGGATTTGTGGGCAAGCCTGGAACACGATATAATGTACAAAGCTATAGGAAACGCCGGCTATGACTTCTCCGAACAACTTCTGGAATGTAGCAAGCTAATCTATAAAGCCGAAGACCAAATGGAAAAAATGAATGCAATGCTGGAAGAATAATATAAAAACCCCTAAATTCTCCTTGAAATCATAATGTTTATATGATAATATAGTAATAATTAGGTTAATATAATAAAAGCAAAGAAAGAGACTTCTTCTCATGGAACCTGACAGGAAAGCAATGCCGTCGACTGAGAGCATACACAGGGAATTGAAAAGAACAACACTCTGGAGCTGAGCTGCTGAAGCATAATAATTATGTCTAGGCAGTTACGTTACACGCGTTAAGTGGTTAAGATAATAGCAATATAGATTATTAATATAATAATTAAAAAGGCTATTAATACGGGTGGTACCGTGGATAATTAGATTGTTCGCCCCGGAATACATTGTGTATTCTGGGGCTTTTTATTTATGCAAATAACAAGCCGGAATCTATGCTTGCATAAGATTTGGCGACTGTTGCGATAATATGAGAAATTCTCAGAGTGTTTTTACATGGCTTATTATATTAACAAATCAATCGCAGAAAACTGCAAAAGAATGGAGGAAAAAATGTCAAACATTTATAGAGATGTCACACTTAATAATGTCAGTGAAAATGATATTGGTAAAGAATTAAAGGTTGCCGGATGGGTAGAAAATATTCGTGACCATGGCGGTGTATCATTTATTGATTTAAGAGATATGTACGGAGTATTACAGGTAGTTATCCGTAATACAGAATTACTTCATGGTATCAAAAAGGAAGAATGTATATCAATCGAAGGTATCGTAGAAAAGAGAGATGAAGAAACATATAATCCAAAGATTCCTTCAGGTACAATCGAACTTGAAGCTAAGAAGATTACTATGCTCGGTGAAGTATACCAGCAGCTTCCATTTGAAGTTATGACTTCTAAGGAAGTAAGAGAAGATGTACGTTTAAAGTACAGATATCTTGATTTAAGAAATGAAAAGGTTAAGGATAACATTCTTTTCAGATCAAAGGTTATAACATTCCTTCGTCAGAAGATGTCTGATATGGGCTTTATGGAAATCCAGACACCTATACTTTGTGCCTCATCACCTGAGGGAGCAAGAGATTATATAGTTCCATCAAGAAAATATAAGGGTAAGTTCTATGCTCTTCCACAGGCTCCACAGCAGTACAAGCAGCTCCTTATGGTATCAGGTATTGATAAGTATTTCCAGATTGCACCTTGTTTCAGAGATGAAGATGCAAGAGCTGACCGTTCACCGGGAGAATTTTATCAGTTAGACTTTGAAATGAGCTTTGCAACACAGGAAGATGTATTCAGAGTTGGTGAAGAAGTTCTTACAGAGACATTTGAAAAGTTTGCACCAGAAGGTTTTGAGGTTACTAAGGCTCCTTATCCTATTATCAGCTATAAGCAGGCTATGCTTGAATTTGGTACAGACAAACCAGACCTTAGAAATCCACTTAGAATTATAGATGTAACAGAATTTTTCCAGAGATGTACATTCAAGCCATTTATTGGTAAGACTGTAAGAGCTGTTAAGGTTCACAATAAGATGTCTAAGGGCTTCCATGAGAAGTTATTAAAGTTCGCAACAAGTATTGGTATGGGCGGACTTGGATACCTTGAGGTACTTGAAGACTTATCATACAAGGGACCTATTGATAAGTTCATTCCAGATGATATGAAGAAAGAATTTCTGGAACTTGCAGGCCTTGAAGCTGGAGATACAATATTCTTTATGGCAGATAAGGAAGACAGGGCAGCATATTATGCCGGTATGATTCGCACAGAATTAGGTGAAAAGCTTGATCTTATTGAGAAAAATTCATACAGATTCTGTTATGTTAATGACTTCCCAATGTTTGAAAGAGATCCTGAAACTAAGAAGATTGGATTTACACATAATCCATTCTCTATGCCACAGGGTGGCCTTGATGCATTAAATAACATGGATCCACTTGATATACTTGCTTACCAGTATGATATTGTATGTAATGGTATAGAATTGTCATCAGGTGCCGTAAGAAACCACGATATGAAGATAATGGTTAAGGCATTTGAGATTGCCGGTTATGATGAAGAAGTATTAAAGGAAAAGTTTGGCGCATTGTACAATGCATTCCAGTTCGGTGCACCACCACACGCTGGTATGGCTCCTGGTGTAGACCGTATGATTATGCTTCTTAGAAATGAAGAAAATATCCGTGAAGTTATTCCATTCCCTATGAGTGGTACAGCCCAGGATCTTATGTGCGGTGCTCCTAACGAAGTAACAGAACAGCAGTTAAGAGAAGTTCACATTAAAGTGAGAGATTAATATAGTATCAGTTAAGTTCCCACTTATATAAAAATATAAATTAATAAATGTAAGTGGGAATTGATATTAAAATTTTGAGATAAATAGTCATTTTTAATTAAGAAAGTTAATTATGAATTAGACGAAAATATATAGAATAGAAAGGTGACAGTTATGGCAAACGTTATAAGCGATGAAACAATTGAATACGTTGGCATTTTAGCAAAACTTGAGCTTTCTGATGAAGAAAAAGAAGCAGCAAAAAGTGATATGGCAAGAATGTTAGACCATATTGATAAGTTAAATGAGCTTGATACAACAGGTGTTGAGCCTATGTCACATGTTTTCCCTGTAAATAACGTATTCAGGGAAGATGTAGTAATTAATGGTGATGACAGTGAGAATATATTGAGCAACGCACCTGAGTGTAAGGATTCTGCATTTGTAGTTCCAAAGACTGTAGATTAATTATTGCAGTTCACATTTATACAATAAAAATGCTCATATGGCGGATTAGTATGAATAATCAGATGAATCTTCGGATTATTTATAGGGCTTTTTGTGCCACAGACGATACAAAACAGCCATTATTGCAGACTATATTTATTAAGAAAGGAAATGCTATGGATTTGTTGAATTTAACAGCTGTAGAGCTTGGTAAAGAGATTAAAGCCGGCAATGCTACAGCGGTAGAAGCAATGGAAGCAGTAATAGCCCAGATTGAAAAGACAGAAGACAATCTGAACTGTTATGTTACATTTGATAAAGAAACAGCATTAGCAAATGCTAAAGCAGCAGATGAGGCAATTAAGGCAGGTAAGCTTAACGGACCTCTTGCAGGTGTGCCTGTTGCTATTAAGGATAACATGTGTACTAAGGGTATGCTTACAACATGTTCTTCAAAGATACTTGAGAACTTCGTGCCTACATTTTCATCAGAAGCAGTTATTAAGCTTGAGGAGGCTGGAGCTGTTATAATCGGAAAGACTAATATGGATGAATTTGCGATGGGTTCAACTACTGAAACATCAGCTTATGGAGTTACAAAAAATCCATGTAACCCTGAACATGTACCGGGTGGTTCATCTGGCGGCTCAGCAGCTGCAGTTGCAGCAAATGAATGTTTCTTTGCATTAGGCTCAGATACAGGTGGTTCAATCAGACAGCCTGCATCATATTGTGGTGTAGTTGGTATGAAGCCGACTTATGGAACAGTATCGCGTTATGGTCTTATAGCTTATGGTTCATCGCTTGACCAGATAGGACCGCTTTGTAAGGACGTAACAGACTGTGCAACAATTATGGAGATAATTGCATCGCATGATGTTAAGGATTCTACATCTATTAAGAGAGAAGATACAGACTTTACATCAGCGCTTGTAGATGATGTCGCCGGCTTAAAGATTGGTATTCCAAGAGATTATTTTGGTGAAGGTCTTGACCCACAGGTTAAGGAAGCAGTGTTAAATGCAGCTAAACAGCTTGAAGCTAAGGGGGCAATAGTAGAGGAGTTTGATTTAAGTCTTGTTGATTATGCAATTCCTACTTACTATACAATTGCAGCAGCAGAGGCAAGCTCCAACCTTGAAAGATTTGATGGTGTTAAATACGGCTACAGGGCTAAGAATTATGACGGACTCCATGATATGTACAAAAAGACACGTTCCGAAGGCTTTGGCCCGGAGGTTAAGAGAAGAATTATGCTTGGTTCTTTCGTATTAAGTTCAGGTTATTATGATGCATATTATCTTAAGGCTTTAAGAGTTAAGGCTCTTATTAAGAAGGCATTTGATGAAGCATTTGCGAAATATGATGTGATATTAGGACCTGTGGCTCCAACAACAGCGCCTAAGCTTGGTTCATCACTTTCAGATCCTATTAAGATGTATTTATCAGATATATATACAATATCACTTAATCTTGCAGGACTTCCGGGACTTAGTATTCCATGCGGCAAGGATTCTGCCGGTCTTCCAATAGGCGTACAGCTAATCGGAGACTGCTTTAAGGAGAAGAATCTCATTCGTGCAGGTTATGCATTAGAACAGGCACAGAAAGGCGGTGTACAGTAATATGGCAAAACAGTATGAAACAGTCATTGGACTTGAAGTTCATGTAGAACTTGCAACAAAGACAAAGATATTCTGTGGCTGCTCGACAGCATTTGGCGGAGCACCTAATACACATACATGCCCTGTATGTACAGGTATGCCGGGTTCACTTCCTGTATTAAATAAGCAGGTTGTTGAATATGCGGCAGCAGTAGGACTTGCTACTAACTGTACAATTACACAGAACTGTAAATTCGACAGAAAGAATTATTTCTATCCTGATAATGCTCAGAATTACCAGATTTCACAGCTCTATCTTCCAATCTGCCGAAATGGCCATGTCGATATTGAATTAGAGGATGGAACTACAAAGCAGATAAGAATCCATGAGATTCATATGGAAGAGGATGCCGGTAAGCTTGTACATGATGACTGGGAAGATGTATCTTTAGTTGATTATAACCGTTCAGGTGTCCCTCTTATAGAGATAGTTTCAGAACCTGATATGAGAAGTGCTGAGGAAGTAATAGCTTACCTTGATAAGTTAAGACTTATTGTACAGTACTTAGGAGTATCTGACTGTAAATTACAGGAAGGTTCTATGAGAGCTGATGTTAATCTTTCGGTAAGAGAGGCTGGTTCAACAGAATTTGGTACGAGAACAGAAACCAAGAATCTTAATTCTTTCAGTGCTATTTCAAGATGTATTGAAAATGAAGTTGCAAGACAGATTGACCTTATTGAGTCAGGTGAAAAGGTTGTTCAGGAAACGAGAAGATGGGATGATAATAAAGAATATTCTTATGCTATGCGTTCAAAAGAGGATGCACAGGATTACAGATATTTCCCAGACCCAGACCTTGTGCCTGTAAGCATAAGTGATGAATGGCTTGATAGAATAAGAAAAGCCCAGCCTGAATTTAAGACTGAGAAAATGAAAAGATATAAAGAAGAGTTTGGTATTCCTGATTATGATATTAATATTATTACAGACAGTAAGAAGCTTGCTGATATTTTTGAGGCGGCAACTGCTATTTGTAATAAGCCGAAGAAGGTATCTAACTGGATTATGGGTGAAACAATGCGTCTGCTAAAGGAAAAGGATATGGATGCTGCAGATATTTCATTTTCACCAGAGAACCTTGCCAAGTTAATTGAACTTGTTGAGGCAGGCTCTATTAATAATTCGGTTGCTAAGGATGTCTTTGTTAAGGTGTTTGATGAAGATGTTGACCCTGATAAGTATATTGAGGAAAATGGACTTAAACAGGTTAATGATGAGGGAGCATTAAAGGCTACCATAGAAAAGGTTATTGCTGATAATCCACAGTCTGTAGATGATTACAGAAATGGCAAGAAACAGGCAATAGGTTACCTCGTTGGACAGACTATGAAAGCTATGCAGGGCAAGGCTAATCCGGGAATGGTTAATAAGCTGTTACAGGAATTATTATAAATATATGGATATAAATAGCGGTTTTCTATATAGTTAGGAAGTGTTAATTTATATCTCAGTCTGAGATTCCCTTTCATCTATAGGGAGGGGAACAATATAGTCTCAGCCGGGGTTCAATCTCCGGTAAAGATTACGCTTTGCGAGGATTGCAGAGCTGCTGATATGAAAAAGTCAACAGAGCTGACAAGCGGCTCGCAGCAAGATTCGTGAGCGAATCTTGAACTGTATTATAAATGATAACAGGCTGCCGGTATAGTTTTATATGGCATGTTATATGGTATAAATGTAGCTGTATGACATACGATATGTAATTCTGCCGGCAGTTTTTTATGATTATTTTATTTTTATGATTATTTTAATTTTATGATTATTTTACACAGATTCAGAATGGAGATAGTGTGAAAAATAATGCTGATGCGGTTGTTTTCCAAAGTTCATAAATAAACTGGCTATTTGTGCTGCAGGCGTCACAAAGCAGCCCTTATCGCAGAGCCAAATCTGACATTTGGCATGCGATTTATCCGTAATTAAAAATGCCTGCGGAATGGAGATTAATATGAAAAGCAGTGATTTTAATATAGAAGTCCCTGTATTTACAGACAGGCAGGCTGTAATTACAGAATATGGAGCAGTAAAAAATGACAGCAGTATACAGACAAGTAAGAAAAATGCAAAGGCTATTAACAGTGCAATGGAAGAAATGTCTTCGCTTGGTGGAGGAACAGTTGTAATTCCTGCCGGAATGTGGATAACAGGTCCTATTTCTTTTAAAAGCAATGTGAGATTATATCTTGAAAGTCAGGCAGTTCTTAAATTTTCTAAAAATATAGAAGAGTATCCGCTTATTCTTACTAATTATGAGGGACAGGAGTGTATAAGGACAGTATCACCTATAACAGCAGATGGTGTTGAAAATATAGCAATATGCGGCAGGGGCGTAATTGACGGAAGCGGAGATTTATGGAGACCGATAAAGCAGTTTAAGCTTACTGAAAGACAGTGGAACAAATTAAAAGAAAAGAGCAGCTTTATTATTGAAACTAAAGAGGGTGGTATATGGTTTCCTACAGAATCAGCATTTGACGGAAACGAAAAGAATATACAAAAAAGTGAAGCTGATGCACTTAAGAAAGCGGAAAGATATTATGATTTCTATAGACCGGTCATGGTAAGCTTAAAGAATTGTAACAAGGTGCTGCTTGAAGATGCAACATTTATGAATTCACCTGCATGGAATATACATCCTTTCTTCTGTAATAATCTTACAGTAAGAGGAATACATGTAAATAATCCGTACCATGCACAGAATGGTGACGGCATCGATATTGAGTCATGTAACGGTGTACATGTACATGACTGTGTATTTGAAACCGGTGATGATGCGATATGTATGAAGTCAGGTAAGAATGCAGAGGCAAGAACTTTTGATGGACCTTGTGAAAATGTATATATCCATGACTGTATAGTTAATGAAGGACATGGCGGCTTTGTTGTAGGAAGTGAGATGTCAAGATGTGTAAGGCATATTCTTGTTAAGGATTGCACATTTCTTGGAACAGATGTCGGTGTAAGATTTAAGAGTGCATTAGGAAGAGGCGGCGTTGTTGAAGATATAGATATACAGAATATTAATATGCTTAATATAAAAAATGAAGCAATAATAATGTCTATGTCATATGTTCTTAATTTACTTAACAGAAATGAAGAAACACCAGAGGTTAATGAAGAGGATGTTCCGTTTTTTAAGAATATAAGATTTGAGAATATAAGCTGTATGGGAGCAGATACAGCAATTAAAATTGAAGCGTTAAATGGCAGACCTGATACAATAACAGATATTACTATTAAGGATTCGTATTTTAAGGCAGAGCATGACAATAAGCTTAATGGCAGTGTGATTGAATGTGCCGATACAACCTTTGATATTGTATAGAAACTGTTAATTGTCAATGTGACTGTTAAATAAAAATAAACGACATACTTAAAATTAACTTACTTAAAATTGACAGTATAAAATGGACTTAAGGGTATTGCTTTTAAAAACTTACTGTTATATAATTTAAACGTTACAGACACTAAAGATTGTCAATTGTATAGATGATTTGTTAATATGTTGACGAATTTACATATTTAATATGTATTTTTAAGATAACTATAGCCGTATATTAAGATAATATGACCGGATATATTTTGGGTATCATAGTTGGGGCTTCTGATTCCAACATCTTTAATAATAGGAAGGCATAGTATTCCTTAATATATTTTATAGGATAATCATGTTTGTGATATATTTATAGAGAATTGAGAGGTTGTTGTGGTAATGGTGTATAATTCATGGATTTCCTGCGACAGCCTTTTTGATTTTTGAGTAGTGTTTTTGGGTACATTGAAGAAAAATATTTTGAAATGAGGTAAATGATGAATAAGTATTCTGACAACATGAATATTAATGCAGAAGATGAACTTCACGATGAATGTGGAGTCTTTGGCGCATATGATTTTGATGGCGGAGACGTTGCATCTACTATTTATTACGGTTTATTTGCATTACAGCATAGGGGACAGGAAAGCTGTGGTATTGCTGTAAGTGATACACAAGGTCCTAAGGGTAAGGTGTTTTCATATAAGGATATGGGGCTTGTCAATGAAGTATTTGATGCTGAAAAGCTTGATAAGCTCAATGGTAATATAGGTGTAGGTCATGTAAGATATTCAACAGCCGGAAGCAGTGTAAGAGAGAATGCACAGCCACTTGTACTTAATTATGTAAAGGGAACTCTTGGAATGGCTCATAATGGTAATCTTCTTAATGCTATTGAGTTAAGGGAGGAGTTATCTTATACAGGTGCTATTTTCCAGACTACAATTGATTCAGAGGTTATTGCTTATCTTATTGCAAGAGAGAGACTTAAGACTTCTACAGTAGAAGCCGCTGTTAAGAATTCCATGGAAAAGATTAAAGGTGCTTATTCACTTATTGTTATGAGTCCGAGAAAGCTTATCGGGGCGAGAGACCCGTTTGGCTTTAAGCCGTTATGTATAGGCAAGAGGGATAACACGTATTTTCTTTCATCAGAAACATGTGCTCTTGATACAGTAGGAGCTGAATTTGTAAGAGATGTACTTCCGGGAGAGGTTGTAACAATTACTCATAATGGAATTGAATCAGATACTTCACTTTGCCAGAAGAATACGGCAAGATGTATCTTTGAATATATTTATTTTGCAAGACCTGACAGCAAGATTGATGGTATGGGTGTATATGAATCAAGAATTAATGCTGGAAGAATACTTGCAAAGACACATCCAGTGGAGGCTGACCTTGTTGTCGGTGTTCCAGAGTCAGGTAATGCAGCGGCACTTGGTTATTCACTGGAGTCGGGTATACCATATGGTAATGCATTTATTAAGAATAATTATGTCGGAAGAACATTTATTAAGCCTAAGCAGGAACAGAGAGAATCAAGTGTCAAGGTTAAGCTTAATGTACTTAGTGACACAGTTAAAGGAAAGAGAGTTATTATGATTGATGATTCAATTGTAAGAGGAACTACGAGTGCAAGAATTGTGGCACTGCTTAAACAGGCAGGTGCAAGCGAAGTTCATGTAAGAATAAGCTCACCGCCATTTCTTCATCCTTGTTATTTTGGAACAGATATTCCATCAGAGGATCAGCTTATTGCATCAGGTAATACAGTTGATGAGATATGTAAGCTTATCGGTGCAGATTCATTAGGATATCTTGAAACTGACAAGTTAAGTGAAATGATTTGTGGTGGTACAGGATATTGCGATGCCTGTTTTACAGGTAATTATCCGATAGAGCCGCCTAAGCAGGATATAAGAGGCGAGATGGGCTGATTGTATTCAGACAGCAGGCTGTCATAATCAGATTTGACAGTAATATTTACGGTTTCCGGTAACTACAGTTTATAATACATTAAATTTAACGGTAATATATAAATGAGCTTGTGATATAAAGTATAGCCGGAATATAGTATTATAAAATGTAATTATATATTCAATTTAATATCTAAACGTCAGATATGGAGGAAAAGAAAGATGCAGGAATTTAAACCATTTAAAGAAGGTAAAGTAAGAGAAGTGTATGATAACGGTGACAGCCTTATACTTGTGGCAACTGACAGAATATCAGCATTTGACCATATTTTAAAGAATAAGATTACAGATAAGGGGGCTGTCTTAACACAGATGTCCAAGTTCTGGTTTGATTATACTAAGGATATTGTTAAGAATCATATGATTTCTGTAGATGTAAAGGATATGCCTGAATTTTTCCAGACAGAGAAGTATGATGGTAACAGCATGATGTGTAAGAAGCTTGAGATGCTTCCTATCGAATGTATCGTAAGAGGATATATTACAGGCAGTGGCTGGGAAAGCTATAAGAAGAATGGTACAGTATGTGGAATTAAGCTTCCGGAAGGATTAAAGGAATCACAGCAGCTTCCTGAACCTATCTATACTCCAAGTACTAAGGCTGAGCTTGGTGATCACGATGAGAATATCTCATTTGAACAGAGCGTTGAAGTGTTAGAAAAGCTCTATCCTGGCAAGGGAAGAGATTATGCAGAACAGATTAAGGACTGTACAATTAAGCTTTATAAGAAGTGTGCCGAATATGCATTAAGCAAGGGGATTATAATTGCAGATACTAAGTTTGAGTTTGGTCTTGATGAAAATGGTAATGTTGTAATCGGTGATGAGATGCTTACACCGGACAGCTCAAGATTCTGGCCATTAGAAGGTTATGAGGCAGGAAAGTCACAGCCATCATATGACAAGCAGTTTGTAAGAGACTGGTTAAAGGCTAACCCTGACAGTGACTATCTTCTTCCTGATGATGTAATTGATAAGACAATTGCCAAGTATAAAGAAGCATTCCAGTTACTTACAGGAAAAGATTTTGACGGTAATAAGTAATTTTTACATTACATTAGTATAATATTTCAGGTAATATCCCACTGATATAAATGATTATATGTTATTTATATGAGTGGGATATTTATATAAACAGACTTGCTTAAAAGAGTGGTATTATGGTACTATTAGATAAAATATTAATATATTTAATATTTGCGTTGACGATATAATTATAGTATGGATGGAATGATGGGCAGATATATATTTGATTGTCATTCCGTTTTTTATTATGATGATAAATAGGATTATATATCCGGTTTATTATAAATATTACAACAGATGCAGGCAATGTTTACATATAGCGATGAATGCGTAACATTAACCTGCCTGTCAGATTCAGATAAGAAAAAGGAGGTACTTATGGTAAAAAGAGACAGATTAAGAAGATTTACTGCAGCTTTTATGGCATCGTGTCTTGCAATGGGAAGCATTATTTTACCGGCAATATCATCATATGCCAATGATACGAATGTGGTCGTGGGAACTTCGATACAGTCAGAAACAGAAACGACAGATAATGCGGTGCAGAAGACTTCAACAATTGATGCAGATAAAGAAATACACACAGTAACAGATACCGGGTATAAGTCAGATGGTGACGAAGGACAGAATGGATATGATGAGAGTTTAGATAATATTACAGAACCCGGTAAGGGTTATAGAGAGGTTGAGGATGATTCAATCGGAGATCCTGCAATGCTTAATGTTAGTGATAATGGAGAAGTGTCAGCAGACAGGGCGGTCTCATATCCTTCATCTTATAAGACAGCCAATCTTCCTGCTATCAGAAATCAGGGCGGCTATGGAGTGTGCTGGGCATTTTCGACAATATCATTACTTGAGATTAACCTTTTAAAGAATAAGCTTGTTTCAGATGATATTGATTTATCAGAGTTTCACCTTGTCAACTTTACTTATAATAATGTAACGGATCCTCTTGGCGGTTCGGCAGGTGATACAACCACCTTTTTAAGAAGTTCTAATATTGTTACACAGAATGGTGGAGATATAAGGATGGCATTCAATTCACTGATGGACTGGGAAGGTGCAGTAGATGAGACACTTGTTCCATATACAGCCGAAGTTGCTGGTACTATTAATACTACAGGTTTATCAGATGATCTTGCACGTAAGAATACTAAGATTCACTTACAGAATTATTATAAGGTCAATATGACTAACCAGACAGATGTTAAACAGGCAATTACAGATTACGGGGCACTTAGTATTTCATATTATGCATATGGTGGAGATGCATCTAATAAATATTATAACAGCAGTACTGCCGGATATTATTGTTATGATAGTAATACCGGAACTAATCATGCTGTAACAGTTGTCGGCTGGGATGATAATTATTCAAAAGATAATTTCCCGACGAAGCCGGAGGGAGACGGAGCCTGGATTGTAAGAAACAGCTGGGGAAGTTATTTTGGTGAAAATGGATATTTCTATCTGTCATATTATGATAAATCAACCAGGGTAGAAGGGTATGCAGTAGAGGCACAGACATCTGATAATTATGATAATAATTATCAGTATGATGGAACGGGCTGGTTTTCTTATATGGGATATTCAGGATATGGTGGTACTAATAAGTATGCTAATGTATTTACAGCCAAAGCCAATGAAAGTAAGGCGGAGAATATAGAGGCTGTTTCATTTGAAGACTATAGTTCAGCAGGATGTAAGTATAATATATCGATATATACCAATCTGACTGATGTATCAGACCCTGAAAGTGGAACGCTTGAATGTACGCAGAGCGGACAGACAACTTTTGACGGCGCTTATACAATAAAACTTAATAATCCTGTATATGTGGAAGATGGCACTACATTTTCGGTTGTTGTAGAACTTATAAGCAGTACGAATAATGGACCGTATATGGTATCTGATACTACATATAACGGAGGCTGGTTTAGCTGCGAATCAGCAGCACTTGAAAATCAGAGCTATATATATAGACCATATGACAGCTCATGGGTTGATTATGGTAAGAAGGAAAATAAGAATTTCAGAATTAAGGCATATACAGATGATTCAGATATCAAGACAGTAGCTGTTGAGTCGGTGTCACTTGATAAGACAGAGGCGGTTCTTAAAGAAAATGAGACAGTTAAGCTTAATGCAACAGTACTTCCGGAAAATGCAGATAATAAGAACGTGCATTTTACATCAGATAATGATGCGGTTGCAACAGTTGATGATAACGGACTTGTAACAGCATTATCATCAGGAGAGACAGTAATTACAGTAATAACAGAGGATGGTAAAAAGACAGCCAAATGTAAGATTACTGTTGAAAAAGAGATAATACAGCTTAAGACAATTACTATAACCAATGCACCGGCAGAGCTTGAAAAGGGAGCGCAGGTACAGCTTGGAATAAAGTATATTCCAGATAACACAACACAGTCAAAGTCCGTGGAGTGGAAGACATCAGATGCATCAGTAGCAGTTGTAAGCAGTACAGGACTTGTAACAGCAAAAAAGACCGGAACAGTAACAATAACTGCGGTATCTAAGGCAGATAGCAGCATACAGTCAAAGGTTACAATCAAGGTATTAAGCCATATTACAGATGTAACAGTAACAGGTCCGTCAGGCACATTATATACAGATACAAAGTATAAATTTACAGCAAAGATAACACCTGACGATACAACAGATAACAAGACAGTAATATGGTCAGTATCAGATAGTAATATTGCACAGATAGCCACAGATGGAACTTTAATCTTTAAAAAGGCTGGAACAGTAGATGTAATAGCAACAGTTAAAGCAACATCGTCTAATACGGTTATTAAAAAACTTACAGTCACAGGGGTTAAGAGAGTAATAAATGTAAGCTCAGTAGCACTTGATAAGGCAACAGTCAATCTTAAAAAAGGAGAAACTGTAAAACTTAATGCGACAATAGCACCGGCTGATGCAGATAATAAGGAAGTAACATACACATCTTCAAACAGTGCAGTAGCGAAGGTCGACAATACAGGACTTGTAACAGCTATAGCATCAGGAGAGGCTGTAATTACAGTAACAACAAAAGATGGAAGTAAGACAGCTTCATGTAAGGTTACAGTTGCTAAGGAGACAGAACCGCTTGCAATTACTGTGACATCAAAAATATCGGGTAATGATTATACATTTACAGCTAATGCAACAGGTGGAAATAAAGATTATACATATAAATTTATAGTATATAATCGTACTACTAACTCATGGGGGCTTGTACAGGCATTTGGTACAGCTAATACCTGCGTATGGAAAAAGGGCAGTGTCGGTGTGAGAGATTTCTATGTGGATGTAAAAGATAGTAATGGAACAGTTGTAAGAAGCAGGGCTATGACTATTACAATTAATACAGAGATTACTCCAAAGCCTGTTATCACTTCTTCTGCATCAGAGGTTAAGGTTGGGGATAAGATTACATTGAAAGTTTCCAGTGGGGATTCAACATGCTCATATAAGGTTATTGTATATAATAAGAGTACTAACCAGTGGGGAAAAATACAGGATTTTGGTAAGAATACAACTATTAATTGGACAGCGGGAAGTGTTGGAGACAGAGAGTTTTATGTTGATGTCAAGGATGCTAAGGGAAAGGTTACGAGAAGTAAGGCTGTACAGGTAAAGGTTGCTTCAAGAATTATAATCAATACAAATGTTACCAATACAAATGGAACATATACATTTACTGCCAGTGTACCGGGAACAACAAAGTTTACATATAAGTTTATTGTATATAATAAGACAACAAAACATTGGGGGCTTGTGCAGAACTTTAGCAATAAAAATGTATGTACATGGAAAGCAGGAAGCGTAGGAGACAGAGTGTTCTATATTGATGTCAAAGATGCTGAGGGGAAAGTTACAAGAAGTGCACCGATTAATGTTAATATAAGGTAACATGTATGATGAATGGTATATAATATAAATATTACAGTAAAAGTTTATCCGGCTTGTAGCAAAGCAAGGCAGCAATCAGCATAAAAATAATTACTATTAAAATCGTCACGCTAAATCAGTATACTGTTACTATTGATAAAATAGTGCTGTTATGTTATAATACTAAATCTGATATAATTCTTGATTTATGGGATTTTATCAGGGGAGCTGTTATGATAGTTTAGGAGATTTATATAATATGACATAGTATATTTCGCCTTTATAATATCATTACAGTGGATTATTACAAAAATATGATAGTGTGAAAGATAAGCCTGATAGCTTATTTTTTACACGGCTATTTGTTTCTGAGCAGAAAAAATAGCACTGATGGCAGAAGAAAAATCGCCTGCGCAAATTTTCTTTGCCTCTTCGCAACAAAAGCTGCTCATAAATAAGGATTAGTGTATATGAAGAAAGGCGGATAGGAATGAACGACAGATATCAGACACCACTTGCAGAAAGATATGCAAGCAAAGAGATGCAGTATATTTTTTCACCGGATAAGAAGTTTAAGACATGGAGAAGATTATGGATTGCATTAGCTGAAACAGAAAAAGAGTTAGGGCTTGCAATTACAGATGAACAGATAGAAGAACTTAAGGCTAATAAGGATAATATTAATTATGAGGATGCCAAAAGAAGAGAAAAAGAAGTAAGACATGATGTAATGTCACATGTATATGCATATGGTCTGCAGTGTCCGGAGGCTAAAGGAATTATCCATCTTGGAGCTACTTCATGTTATGTAGGCGATAATACAGATATTATCATCATGACAGAAGCACTTAGGCTTGTCCGCAAGAAGCTGGTCAATGTAATAGATGAACTTGCAAAGTTTGCTGATAAGTATAAGGCACAGCCTACACTTGCATTTACTCATTTTCAGCCGGCACAGCCTACAACAGTAGGAAAGAGAGCAACTCTCTGGCTGAATGAGTTCGTAATGGATCTTGAAGACCTTGACTATATTTTATCTACAATGAAGCTTTTAGGCTGCAAAGGCACAACAGGTACACAGGCTTCATTCCTTGAGCTTTTCAACGGAGATCAGGACAAGATTAAACAGATAGATGTTAAGATTGCTAAGAAGATGGGCTTTGAGAAGTGTCATCCTGTATCAGGTCAGACATATTCAAGAAAGGTTGATACAAGAGTTCTTAATGTTCTTGCAGGCATTGCAGCAAGTGCACATAAGATGTCTAATGATATCAGACTTTTACAGCATCTTAAAGAAGTTGAAGAGCCATTTGAAAAGTCACAGATTGGTTCATCTGCTATGGCATATAAGCGTAATCCTATGAGAAGTGAAAGAATTGCTTCACTGGCAGATTTTGTAATATGTGATGCACTTAATCCTGCAATCGTATCGTCTACACAGTGGTTTGAAAGAACACTTGATGATTCGGCTAATAAGAGATTATCAATTCCGGAAGGCTTCCTTGCTGTAGATGGTATACTTGACCTTTGTATGAATGTTGTGGATGGGCTTGTTGTATATGATAAGGTTATTAACAGAAGACTTATGTCTGAACTTCCATTTATGGCAACAGAAAATATTATGATGGATGCCGTTAAAGCTGGTGGCGACAGACAGGAACTTCACGAAAGAATCAGAGAGCTTTCAATGGAGGCCGGTAAGAGAGTTAAGCAGGAGGGGCTTGATAATAATCTTCTTGAGCTTATAGCACAGGATCCTATGTTTAATGTAACATTAGATGAGCTTAAGTCTAAGCTTGATCCTATGAAGTATGTGGGTCGTTCTAAGGAGCAGGTAGAAGAATATCTTAGTGAGATTATAGCTCCTATTATTGCGGACAGTAAGTCAGATCTTGGAATGACAGCACAGATTAATGTATAAATAGTAAAAATGGATTGGTATGAGGAAAGTATATTGCATAATAAATCATTAAACAATATTAAGAAATTTCTCTCATATATTTTTGAAAACATCCTGCCATTATATGCACTTATTCCTACAATAACATGTTTTATATGGAATGCCATTGTATATTGGGGAACGAGAGTTATTAATGGTGGGATGAAACATTTTGATATGACGCTGGAAATTGACAGGATGACACCGGTTGTACCATCGTTTATAATTATATATTTCGGATGTTATATAAGCTGGGTTATATTTTATATTATGAGTGTAAGAACAGATAAAATGCAATGTGCAAAGTTTATTGCATTTGATCTTATGACAAGAACAGTATGCGGTATAATATTTATAATATTACCTACATGTAATATCCGGCCAGAGATATATGGAGATGATATTTTTTCAAAAGCTTTGGGGTATCTATACAGTATAGATGCAGCAGATAATCTGTTTCCATCAATACATTGTCTTGTAAGCTGGAATTGTTTTGTTGGAATAAGGGATATAAAAGAATATGGCGGATACTGTAAAGTGATTTCTGTCATAATGGCAGTACTTGTATTTGTATCTACGCTTGTAACCAAGCAGCATGTAATTGCTGATGTTATATCTGCAGTAGTCATATCAGAAATATGCTGGTGGGTAGTAGGACATACACAGTTTGATAAAAAGATATGGTATGTTTTTGAGAAACTTAATAATATGTTCTTTGGCAAAATTATAAAGGAAAAGGGTAACTTATTTTGAAAGATTTTTTAGTGCGCAATAAAAAAAATATATTTAATGCTGTATTTTTAATATTGATTTTCTCGCTTACATTATACTATGTATTTCATGGTACGGACGGTAATTTGTCTGATATGTGGGAAAAGATGCAGATGGCAGATATAAGATGGCTTATACTTGCGATTATATGTATTGTGTTATTTATCTATGGAGAATCGCATATAATACATTATATGCTTAAGAATTTTGGCATTACGACAAGAAGATTTAGTTGTTTTTTATATTCATGTGTTGGTTTTTTCTTTAGTTGTATAACTCCATCGGCTACGGGTGGTCAGCCTATGCAGTTGTATTATATGAGAAAGAATAAAATATCGCTTCCTGTGGCAACAGTTGTATTAATGATTGTGACTATCACTTATAAAGCTGTACTTGTGGCAATCGGAATATGGCTTGTTATTTTTGATCGTGGATTTATAAGTGACAGACTTGAGGGAATACATTTTGTATTTTATCTTGGAATATTTCTTAATGTATTCTGCGTGGCTGGCATGATGATGCTGGTATTTAATCAGAAGCTTGCAAAGAAAATAGTTGTATCAACAGTTAAGTTCCTTGAAAAGATACATATTATTAAACACAAAGAAGGCAGAATGGAAAGATTTGATGAATCCATGGATACATATGCGAGAACGGCAGCGTATCTTAAGAATCATATTCCGGTAATGATTAAAGTATTTATTATTACCATCTTACAAAGATTTGCTTATTTTTTTGTTACATTTTATATATATAAGTCATTTGGACTTAGTGGAACCGGTGTTTATACAATAGTAATGCTTCAGGCAGTTATATCACTTTCGGTTGATATGCTTCCGCTTCCTGGAGGAATGGGCATAAGTGAAGCACTTTTTAATATTATATTCCTTCCTGTTTTTGGTCAGGCATTATTATTGCCGGGAATGATTTTAAGCAGGTCGCTAAGTTTTTATACTGAATTGTTTATAAGTGCAGCATTTACAATATTTGCACATATCTATATTGGGAGATATACGAAGAAAGAAGCACAACAGACGATGCAGGATGTACGGAATATGACAGAAATATAGTTCGTATAAGCTATATATGAACTGTTTATAAATAAATTATAAAAAATACTGGAAATATTAGTGTGATATGTGTTAATATAGTAACATTGTATTAACAGAAGAATGAAAACCGGGAGGGTTTGTTGTGATAGGATTTTACGATTATACGGTAGTGCTTACATATGTAAGTCTTATGGTTTCTTTATTTGGTATGACATTGGCATCAAATGGTCATTATAAGATGGCAATCGTCTGTCTTGCTATTTCAGGACTGTGTGACATGTTTGATGGTAAGATTGCAAGAACTAAGAAGAACAGGACAGAAGAGGCTAAGAAGTTTGGAATACAGATAGATTCATTGTGCGATGTAGTATGTTTTGGTGCATTTCCAATTGTTATATGTTACAGCATGGGGATTCGGGATGTGCTTGGTGTTGCAATTCTTTTATTATATGGAGTGGCAGGAGTTATCAGACTTGCATTCTTTAATGTTATGGAAGAGATAAGACAGAATCAGACAACAGAGAACAGAAAGTATTATCAGGGACTTCCTATAACATCTTCATCGGTTGCACTTCCGCTTATGTATGTTATAAGACCATTGTTTTCAGATGACATTTTCTTAATTCTTGTACGAATAATAATGTTACTGATTGGTGTTTTATTTATAACAGATTTTAAGTTTAAGAAGCCGTCTAACGTTGTTATAGCAGTGCTTGTTGCAATTGTTGCAGCGGCTATAATATTCATGTTTACCGGCGTATGGCGTGCATGGAGAATAGGTTAGGATATATACATATTTTATAAGGACAGCTTGTATTAACACTGGAAGGGTTGCAGGCTGTTCTTTTTTATATACCTGCACACTATGGTATAAAGGGTTAGAGTTTAATATATACTTTAAATGCTATGAGGAAAAATAATAGGACTAATAAATCATACTTTAAATGTATAAAAGGAATGGAGATTAGTGTGAAAAATAAGCTTGATAGCTTATTTTATCACAAGTTCATAAGTGAACTGGCTATTTGTGCCGCAGGCGTCACAAAGTAGCCCTTATCGCAGAGCCAAATCTGACATTTGGCCTGCGATTCCTCCGGCATTAAAAATGCCTGCGGAATGGAGATAGTGTGAATAATATGAATTTAGATGAAATGCTTGCTGCAAGTGGTATCAGTGGTGGTGCAGCAGCGGTTAATGGGAATACAAAATCTGGCTTTGTTACATTTATAGGACGTCCTAATGTTGGTAAGTCAACACTTATGAACAGACTTATTGGACAAAAGATTGCTATTACATCTAACAAGCCGCAGACGACAAGAAACAGAATACAGACTGTGTATACAGATGACAGGGGACAGATTGTATTTGTTGATACTCCGGGTATACACAAAGCTAAAAATAAGCTCGGAGAATATATGGTCGGAGCAGCAGAAAAGACTATTGATGAAGTGGATGTGGTGTGCTGGCTTGTTGAGCCTACAACATTTATCGGGGCAGGCGAACAGCATATTATTGAGCGTTTAAAAAAAGTAAATACACCTATTATTCTTGTAATTAATAAGATTGATACTGTTAAAAAAGAAGAGATTCTTCCTGTAATTGACAAGTACAGAACAGAGGTGGATTTTGCAGAGATAATTCCTATATCGGCGAGAAATGGCAATAATACAGACGACCTTGTAGATGCTATTTTTAAATATCTTCCATATGGACCTATGTATTATGATGAAGATACAATTACAGACCAGCCAATGAGACAGATAGTATCAGAGCTTATAAGGGAAAAAGCACTTCATGCACTTAATGAAGAGATTCCTCATGGTATAGCAGTTGTTATAGACAGCATGAAAGAGCGTAAGGGAAGAAATGGAAAGATTACTGATATACAGGCTACAATTATATGCGAGAGAGATTCACATAAAGGGATTATAATCGGCAAAGGCGGTTCAATGCTTAAAAAGATTGGTGCAAATGCACGTTATGAGATTGAAAAGCAGCTTGATATGAAAGTTAATCTTCAATTATGGGTAAAGGTAAAGAAAGAATGGAGAGATAGTGACATTCTTATCAAGAACTTTGGATATGATAAAAAGAAAGATTAGTGTGAAAAATAATGCTGATGTGCTGTTTTTGTATACAGCTGATTTAGAAATATCTGAAAATGAGGGAATATATAAAATATGAGTGACCTTGTAGAAGTCACAGGCATGGTTATAGCTTCTATGCCTGTGGGGGAATATGACAGAAGAATAGTTCTGCTTACGAAAGAACGCGGTAAAATAGCAGCCTTTGCTAAGGGAGCGAGACGTCCTAACAGTCAGCTTATGTCAGTTACAAGGGCATTTGTATTTGGTAAATTCCAGCTATATGAGGGCAGAACTTCATATAATATAAAACAGGCAGAGATATCTAATTATTTTGAAGAAGTGATAACCGATCTTGATGCGGTATGCTATGCCTGTTATTTTGCAGAGCTTGCCGAATATTATGCAAGGGAAAATCTCGATGCTTCACAGATGATTAATCTGTTATATGCTTCCCTTAAAGCACTTGTGAATAATAATATACCGGATGAACTTATAAGATATATATATGAATTAAGGCTTATATGGATTAATGGTGAATGTCCTGAATTCTTTAAATGCAGGCATTGTGGAGAACATGATAAGCTTACTGTCTTTTCTATGAACCATTTTGCGGTATATTGCGAAGAATGTATAAAATATATGGGACATCAGATAACTGATGCGGTTCATCTGGATGAAACTACATTTTATACAATACAATATATAATTGCAACTCCGATTGCAAAGTTGTTTACGTTTGTAGTATCTGACGAAGTGCTTGCACAGCTAAGAATGGTAGCAGGAAGAATAAGGGCAGTTACATTTGATAAAAAAATGAAATCAGAACAGATGCTTCCGGTATAAAGAAATATAGAAAGGCTATTTGAATATAAATGTACAAAATAGCTGCTGTATTTCTTCCCCTTGTATCATAATATTGGCAGAATGGAGAATAAAATGGTAAATCACAATAACCAGAAGAAGATTGCAGTAATTAATGATATATCAGGATTTGGAAGATGCTCAATAGCAGTAGAACTTCCAATTATATCAGCATTAAAGGTTCAGTGCTGTCCGCTGCCTACATCTATATTTTCTAATCATACGGGGTTTGACAGCTTCTTTTTTGATGATTATACAGATAATATGACACCATACATGAATGAGTGGATAAAATTAGGACTTAAGTTTAACGGAATATGCACAGGTTTTCTGGGTTCAGAAAAACAGATAATGATAGTTGAAGAATTTCTGTCACATTTTAAAACTGACAATAATATAACAATCATAGATCCTGTAATGGGAGATTATGGAAAACTGTATTCTACATATACAGACGGAATGTGTACAGAGATGAAAAAGCTTGTAAGATATGCTGATATTTTAACGCCGAATCTTACAGAAGCATGTATACTTACAGATATGCAATATCACGATAACTGGTCAAAAAAACAGCTTGAAACGCTTGCCGGCAAGTTATCAGATATGGGACCTTCAAAAGTGGTAATAACTGGAATACAGCAGGGAAAGTATGTAGCTAACTACTGCTATGAAAAAGACAGGGATTCCTACATGATAAGAACAGAAAAGGTCGGAACGTCACGTTCAGGAACCGGCGATATATTTACATCAATAATAGCCGCTGATGCGGTAAATGAAGTTGATTTTCATACATCAGTAAGGAAAGCATCTTCATTTATTAAAAAATGCATATTAAAGTCAATAGAGCTTGATATACCGGTGACTGACGGAGTGTGTTTTGAAGAAATACTGACGGGACTTAGGTAGGTTAAAATTGAAAGGAATAAAAACATGGAAATCTTATACAAAGTACACAATAATATTTATGTCAATATGACTAACAAATGTCCATATTCATGCACTTTCTGTTTAAGACAGACAATGGACAGAATAGGCGAATCAGACAGATTATGGCTTGAAAGAGAGCCTTCATTACAGGAAGTATGTGATGAATTTAACAAGTTTAACATGGATGAATATAACGAGGTAGTATTCTGTGGTTTTGGAGAACCGACAGAAAGATTTGACGACCTTATAAAGGTTGCTGCATTTGTCAAAGAAAAATATGGCAAAAAGATAAGAATTAATACGAATGGTGTGGGAAGCCTTATTAATGGAAGAGATATAGCACCGGAGATGAAGGGGCTTATAGATACAGTATCAATTAGCCTTAATAATCCTCATAAGGATGAGTATCTGTCACTTGTAAGGAGTAAATTCGGAGAGCAGTCTTTTGACGCTATGTTAGATTTTGCAAAGGAATGTACAAAATATATTCCAAATGTAGTGCTTACAACAGTAGATACGACAATATCACATGAAGAAGAGGAAGAGTGCCGTAGGATATGTGAAAGCATTGGTGCAACATACAGAATCCGTCCATGGGAGGAGTAAGCTTACTTGTATGTGTAAGATTATCAATTAAGACCTGTTGTTAATATTTTAATATACGCTGGAAAGTGAGACATAATTAATGCCGGAACATCGCAGGTAATATTTACATGTAATATTAATATGTAATGGGCTGAATATAAGAATAGGGCAATATTTACTAAATATAATAATAAGACAATATAAGAATGATAATATAAGAATGATAATATAAGAATAAGATAATATTTACTTGTAATAAAAGTTAAAATAGTATAGAATTAAGTATATTTTGTTTATATGGAGGCAGATATCAGATGGAAAAGACAATGGATAAGATAGTATCATTAGCAAAGTCACGAGGATTTGTATATCCGGGTTCAGAAATATATGGTGGACTTGCTAATACATGGGACTATGGTAATCTCGGCGTAGAGCTTAAGAATAATGTAAAGAAGGCATGGTGGCAGAAGTTCGTACAGGAAAGTCCATACAATGTAGGTGTTGACTGTGCAATTCTTATGAACCCACAGACATGGGTGGCATCAGGACATCTTGGTGGTTTCTCAGATCCTCTTATGGACTGTAAGGAATGTCATGAAAGATTCAGAGCTGATAAGCTTATTGAAGACTGGGCAGAAGAAAATAATTATGAGCTTGAAGGTTCAGTAGATGGCTGGACACAGGAACAGATGAAGGATTTCATCGACAGCAAGAATATATGTTGTCCATCATGCGGTAAGCATAACTTTACAGATATCAGACAGTTCAACCTTATGTTCAAGACATTCCAGGGTGTAACAGAAGATGCTAAGAATACAGTATATTTAAGACCGGAGACAGCTCAGGGTATCTTTGTTAATTTTAAGAATGTACAGAGAACATCAAGAAAGAAAGTTCCATTTGGTATCGGTCAGATTGGTAAGTCATTCAGAAATGAGATAACACCTGGTAACTTCACATTCAGAACACGAGAATTTGAACAGATGGAATTAGAATTTTTCTGTAAGCCGGGAACAGATATGGAATGGTTCAAGTATTGGAGACAGTTCTGTATCGACTGGTTACAGAATCTGGGAATTAAGCCGGAAGAGATGAGAGCAAGAGACCATTCACCAGAAGAGCTCTGCTTCTATTCTAAGGGAACAACAGATATTGAATTTTTATTCCCATTTGGCTGGGGCGAATTATGGGGTATCGCAGACAGAACAGATTATGACCTTACACAGCATCAGACAGTATCAGGCGAAGATATGTCTTACTTTGATGATGAGATTAAGGAAAAGTATATTCCATATGTTATCGAGCCATCACTTGGCGCAGACAGAGTTACACTTGCATTCCTTTGCTCAGCATATGATGAAGAAGAGCTTGAAGGCGGAGATGTAAGAACTGTAATGCATTTCCATCCTGCGATTGCACCTGTTAAGATTGGTGTACTTCCACTTTCTAAGAAGTTAAATGAAGGTGCAGAAAAGATATTTGCAGAATTATCTAAGAAGTATAATTGTGAATTTGATGACAGAGGTAATATCGGTAAGAGATACAGACGTCAGGACGAGATTGGTACTCCGTTCTGTATTACATACGATTTTGAATCAGAAGAGGATGGAGCTGTTACTGTAAGAGACAGAGATACAATGGCTCAGGAAAGAATTAAGATTGAAGACCTTAAGGCTTATTTTGAAGATAAGTTCACATTTTAATAAAGGGAGAAGATAATAATGTTATGTCCTAAATGCGGACAGGAATATGAGGGTGATAAGTGCCCGAGATGTTCAGGTCCCCAGATTATAGTTAATAACAGTGATTATCTGAGACGAAAAAAGGCATACGAGGAGAAGCAGGCTGGTAAGAAGTCTGCTTCTTCTGATAATGTGGCAAATGATGTATTTAAGGCAATGGCAGGAAATATGTCAAAGGCTTCACAGGATAAGAAAGTCTCTGATAATTCTAGTCAACCGGATATTGAAAATATTTCATACAATAAAAGCAACAAAGATACGATAAATGATACCACAAGAGGTAGTAAGCAAAACGATGACACACCGGATGCAATAGATATAATGAAGCAGAAGGGTATTGATGCAATACATAATGGAATAAAGCATCTAAGCGCTAAGGCAGCCGGTAAAGGTAAGGCATCCGGCATAAGTAAAAAACTGGGAAAATCTTCTATTAATGAATCTGATAACAGCAATGAGGATATAGTTAAAAATGCTGATATCCGTAAGAGAAATATCCACCATGCTATTAACAGAATTGGAAAAATAGACAGGAAAAGGCTGAAAAGAACTATCATCGGACTTGCAGCATTACTTGTTATTGTTATTGCCGGAACATGTATATACAGACTTGCGATAAGAAAAAATTACGATATGTATATGAGTTCAGAGCGTGGGATATATAATGTATCAAAGCTTGAATCTGAATATGTGTGTGACAGTGCCGATGCAATATTTGCAACCAATAAAAAGACATTTTATACACCACAGCTTCCCGATGATATTGATAAAGACAAGATAACCTCTACACTGGCAAGTGACAATGGTAAGTATTTTGCGGCAGCTGCTTATGATGAAGATTCGTCAAAGTATTCAATATATATATTTAATAAGGATGGTTGTATTAAAATAGCTGATAATAATAAAGTGAAGTCTATAAAGTATATTACAGACAGTGGAAAGCTTATATATACGGACTATCTGGAGGTTAAGAGCAGTGAGTCTGAGGGTTCGACAGATTCTAATAATGTTGCCGGTGGAATATCTGATATTAATCTGTATGAATATGTTATAGATACAAAGGCTGACGGATTAAAAGGAACACAGCAGCTTATAGATGATAATATACAGACGGTTAATATTTATACACAGAAAAATATTCTTATATGCCTTGATAATGACAGCAGCCTGTATCTGTATAATTATGAGAAGATGAATAAAAAGACGGGGATTGCTGATGAAGTAAGCTATGTCTTTGCAATGTCTGATGAGACACAGAATCTTTATACATATCATACGGATGAAGTTAATCAGTTAAAGTCAGCAGCCGGATTTATATATTCAATTAATAATGTATGTTATTACCATGAGATAACGGATAAGGAAGTTACCAATAAGACTGTTGATGAGGCAGACACACAGGATTATGTACTTGCAAAAACTGCCGGTTCTAATATGCAGTTTATATATGAAAAGGACAGCTACTGTTATATAATTAATGCCGGTAAGATATCTTATGCCAAGACTAATGGAAAGATTATGGGCGACTATAACCAGATAGCACAGACTGGTGCAATGACATCATTTGTATATATTCCATCACAGGAGCAGCTTGTATTTATTGATTCAGATAACAGGCTTTCATATGCTAAGAAGGGCAGTGTCAAAGCTGTGATAAATGATGTGAATGATGGAAGTCTAAGCCTTGTTGTAAATACTGATGAGGGATTATCTTATACAAAGGATACAGACAAATATTATATCAGTTCAGTATCCGGCAAAGAGATTAAGCTTTGTGGTGAAGTAACAGCTTCTGCCAACAGAGTAGTATTCTATAAGAATAAGCTGTATTTCTATAAAGAAGATGGCGTATTATATACCTGCTCGCATAAGGGAAAAGAGCTTAATGAGATAGGGACGGTAGAATGGTTCTGGCTGGGTATATTATAAAAATAAGGTCAGACACTGATTTTTTGAGGGTGTCTGACCTTGTTTTAATTAATTCTATATCGTTTTAATAATATGAGTAAATACACAATAGTTCTTAGTCTGATATTGTTTTAATTATATATCTCATAAGCTTCTTTATATTTCTTAATAAATGTCTGTTTTAAATCCTGAGGCGAAAGTATTACCGCTTCTTTTCCAAATTTAAAGAAATAATTATATATCTGTCTTTTTGTACAGTTGAATGTATAGACATCACCATCAGATGATATATATGAGGGACGCTGGTGAAGAATTGTTTCATACATTTTTTTGCCAGTTTTGGATAGTTTTATTTGTATGTTTTCAGATGAACTATAAAAATAAGCTGCTTTGTTGGTTGCTATCTTTTTTTGTATAATGGCTATGTCAGAGTCTGACATCTCATATATATTATGTGTGTTGACGGCTGATATTACATTGGAAAGTCTGGGATTCATATCAACATATTCTCCATTAATACTATCATAGGCATTGCAACTTTTACATATTATGTATGTATAATTAATATATGTATGTACGGATATTGGTTTTATGTAATAGCTGTTATTATTATACATCTGTATTTTTACAATGTTTTTGTGGTGGATTGCTTCAACAATTGTATTATATATATCTTTTTTTATAATTAAATCACGTTCAGTATCCTTCAGCTGGGCATAGGTGTCAAATAATGCACATACAAATTTACCTGGCCGGCGGTAGATATCGGTTATGGCAGTATTAGATGCACAAAGCAGCTGTATAGCATTTTTGCTGTAGTGGATATTTTTTTGTATACCCTTGACATTTTTGTAATATTTTTCTTTAAATGAGTTTTTAGCGGTTTCAGTTATATCGTATAATATGTTATCAATGATATTTTTTGTATCAGAAGTAATATTTTCAGATTTTTTGCTATAATCGTTGTTATAAAAAGTCGTATCAGTTGCAGACATATTTTTTTTAGAACTTTTGACAGAAATATGTTTTTTAAGAATCTTACTATATAAGTTATATTGTTCATTAAGATATCCGGTAGGATTGGCAGGAAGAGTTGACAATCCGTTTTCAATGATAAGATTAGTTAATTCAGAAAATGATGAAAGTTTGAATCTTTCTATATCATAAGTCAGCGTTTCATAAGTGCTTTCAGAAATGTTAATATGCTGTCTTTCTTCAATATTATTCCATGTATTCATAATAATCTCCATTCCTGAGCAGTTTTGTTGCTAAAAGACGAAAAAATTCGTGTAGGCGATTGTTCTTCATACATCAGTGGCTATTTGTTCTGCTCAGAAACAAATAGCCGGTTTATTTATGAATTTGCGAATAATCAGCATGTTAATCTGATTATTCGCACTAACATCTTTTTAAAATTGTACATCAACCCTGTATAAAAAATCAATATAATATGTCAGTTATAATGTGTTTTCTATTATTAATAATAAGATAAGTTTAAAAAGAATTGAATAAATATATATTGTAATAGTATAGAAAGCTTTTATGAAATATAAACGATAAGTGTATTGAAATTGTGAAAGTACAGTATACATCATATGCCGTAAATACACTGCTTAATGCTTATATAATCAGAGTTTGAAACTGGATTATTTGCAATAATATAAGCGTGGAATATTTAAAAAATATATATATTTACTAAATAAAATAAAAATATCAGGAGAAATAATAAAAGGTTTGTAATAGGAAAGTCTCTGATTTATCCTGTATAAAAATATAAAGTGTTTATACATTGTCGAATTTATGATATAATTGTATTATTAATTTATCGTAACAGACAACAGAATAGTAGTTACTATTTATCATATTAAATAATTACCACGTATTATTAAAAAAATATCAGAAAATAGTAACTGATAATCAATGATGGAGGAATAATAATGCTTGCAAGACTTGAAATGATACTTGAAGGAGATGAGGTAAATTATCGTAATTCTTCTAATCTTCAGGGGGTGATTATGGAAAATATTGACTCACAATATGCAGAGTTAATGCATCAGTTGGAGCTTAACCCATATAGTCAGTGTCTTATAAAGAAGGATAATATTACAATGTGGTGTGTAAGTACCTTAAGTGAAGAAGCGTATGAACATATTATAGTGCCTTTGCTGGATAAGAACTTTACCGGTTTTTCTATTAAAAAAGGGTTAGTAAATATCAAGATAAAAGAAAAGAGATTAATAACACATCAGAAAACTGAGCTTATGAGAGAATTTTATGATAAGCAGGGTGAACGCTTTTATAATGTGGAGTTTGCTACTCCTACGTCATTTAAGAGCAATGGCAGATATGAGATATTTCCGAATCTTGAGATGATTTACAGAAGTCTGATGAAAAAATACAGTGCCACATCAGGTGAAGTGGACATGTATGACGAGGATACTTTAAAAGAGCTTGTAAACAGCAGTGAGATAGTGAGGTATAGACTTAACAGTACATCATTTCCGCTGGAACGCGTAACAATTCCTTCATATAAAGGAAACATAACTATAAGGGTGAGAGGAAATGATACAATATCAAGGTATATCAGGCTGCTTCTTACATTTGGAGAGTATTCAGGTGTAGGAGTCAAGGCATCAATCGGAATGGGTGCTATACGTTTTGTTAATGATTGATAAAGAGAAAATTCGCAACAAAGTTGTTCAGAAAAGAGGGATAGAATGATTGATAAGTGTGTAAATACCGTTGTCGGTGCATTATTACATGATATTGGCAAGGTAATATACAGGGAAAGAACGGATAATAGAAAACATAGCATAAGTGGATATGATTTTCTGAAAAGTGAGGGAAATGTTAAGAATAAAGATATTTTAGATGGTGTGAGATATCATCATGCCGAGCATCTTAAAAATGCTAATATTGATAAAGATTCAATAGCATATCTTATATACATGGCTGACAATATAGCTTCGGCAGCAGACAGGAGAGAAAAGCCTGAGCCAGAGAGTGGTTTCGATATATCAGTACCGCTTGGGAGTGTATTTAATATTCTTAATAAGAATAGCAGGAAGCCACAGAATCTGCATTATAGTCCTGCTATTCTTAATGTAGAAGGTTCTATTAATTATCCAACTGACAGAACTGAAAAGTTTGACAAGGAATACTATATCAGGGTTATGGATAATCTTAAGGATAATTTAAAGGGTGTTGATACATATGACGAAGGATATATTAATTCACTTCTTGATGTGCTTGAAGCCAATCTTACATATGTTCCATCTTCGACATCTAATAAAGAGCTTGCAGATATTTCACTATATGACCATGTTAAGCTTACAGCAGCCATAGCACTATGTATATATTATTATCTTGAAGAGAGGAATATTACAGATTACAGGAATGAGTTATTTACAAATGGAAAAGATTTCTATTCTAAGGAAGCATTTATTCTATATGAGATGGATGTGTCAGGTATTCAGAACTTTATATATACAATATCTTCCGAAAATGCTATGAAAATGCTTCGTTCAAGGTCATTTTATCTTGAGATAATGATGGAACATATTATTGACTGTCTGCTTGACAGGCTGGGACTTGCAAGGACTAATCTTATATATTCAGGTGGAGGACATTGCTATATTATTATTCCTGATACAAGAAAGGCAATAGATACAGTTGATGAATTTAACAGGGAAGTTAATTCCTGGTTTTTAAAGAATTTTCAGACAGAATTATATGTCGGACATGGATATTGTGCATGTAGCAGTGATTCACTTAAGAATAAACCTGATGGCAGTTATGCAAAGATATTTAATAGCATCAGTAATATGATTAATGAGAACAAAATTAAAAGATATAATGCATCACAGATTATTGAGCTTAATAATGCAAAGCATAAGGATTATACAAGAGAGTGCAAGGTGTGCAGGCGCATTGGCAAGGTTGACGATGATGGAATGTGTCCTGTATGCAGTGCATTAAAGTATCTGTCTACTAAGATTCTTGATGAAAAATATGCATTTTTTACAGTAGTCAACAAGCCGGAGCCTAATGCACTTATACTTCCGCTTGGATATTACCTGATAGCTGAAAAAGAAGAGATTGTAAGAAAACGACAGTTAAAAGAGGATGCGGCATTAACAAGGATATATTGTAAGAATAAGATGTACACAGGCAAGAATGTGGCAACAAAGATATGGGTTGGTAATTATAATTCTGAATGTAATACATTTGAAGAGATGGCAAAGGCAGCACTTGGAGTTGAGCGGATTGGTGTATTAAGAGCAGATGTTGATAATCTTGGGGCAACATTTGTGGCAGGTTTTGATAATCCTGATAATAATAACAGATATGTAACACTTTCAAGAACGGCAACACTTTCAAGGCATCTTTCATTATTTTTTAAGAATTATATCAATAATATTCTTAAAAATGGAGAGTACTTTATTGATGATGGAAAGGAAAGTTCAGGCAGAACTAAGGCAAGAAATGCAGTAATATGCTATTCCGGTGGTGATGATTTATTTATAGTCGGTGCGTGGAATGAGGTTATAGAGCTTGCAATAGATATAAAGGAAAAGTTTGAACGATATACACAGAATACACTTACAATATCAGCAGGTATAGGTATATATAAGCATGATTATCCGATAAGCGTAATAGCCGATGAAGTTGCAGATATGGAGAGCATGTCTAAGAGACGTGAGGGTAAGAATTCTATTACGATATTTGAGGATGGACAGACGCACATTGAACATAATAATGGTGATATTGCAGAAATAAGTGATGGAACGTATAGCTGGGATACATTTATAAATAATGTTATTGAAGAAAAATATGAATGTCTTAAGCAGTTCTTTAGTACAACGCCTGACAGAGGAATGTCATTTATGTATAATCTTCTGGAGCTTATACGAAAGCAGGACGATAGAATTAATTTTGCAAGATTCGTATATCTTCTGGCACGATTAGAACCAGACAAGAGTGATGAGCCTGAGAAGAGGGCAGCGTATAAGATTTTTGCTGATAATATGTATAAGTGGGTAAGGCTGGAAAATAAAAATACTGATAAGAATAATATTAATAAACTTACATTTGATGGACGACAGTTAAAGACTGCCATGAATATGTATTCATATATTGTAAGGGAAAGGGATAATTCAGACAATAATTAATAAATATCTTAGATAGTGATGGATTGGAGGAAGTTATAATGATGAATAATTATAATAACAAAAGAAATGGGTATAACAATAATCAAAGAAATGATTATAACGGATGTAATAGTGAAGAATTGGACGAGGGACTCAAATATGCAAAGGATATAAATAAAAAGTTAGATGATAATTCATATGTTGAAATTGCGGAAACGGCAATAGAACATCTTAGCAAAAAGAAATACAAAGGCAAAACTGTTGATATGGTAACAACGTCGAAGATAAGGAATCTCCTTTCGATGGCGGCAGATATATATAATAGTGTTATGTATTGTGGTGTAGATAAATTACCAGATGAATTAAATGGAAAGATTGAGTATTTAAGAGTAAGATTTATATACGAGGCAAGCCGTGAACCTGCGGTTAAAAATCTGCTTGATTATGCAGATTTGATAAATATATTAAAGAATATTGGTGGAAGCAAGAAAAGGTATTTATTATTCTATCATTATATGGAGGCTTTGGTAGCCTTTAAAAAATATAAAAATAGTTTACTTGGTAAAAAGGATGATTAATCAGAGGAGGAAATTAATATGTATTCAAAGATTCAGATAACAGGGGTATTAGAAACAAAGACGGGTATGCACATCGGTGGTTCATCAGCATTTGCGGCAATAGGTGCAGTTGATTCTCCGGTAATTAAGGATATAAGAACTAATAAACCAATGGTTCCGGGAAGCTCATTAAAGGGAAAGATAAGAAGTCTTCTTGCAAGAAAATATGATAAAGAATTAGCAGATAAGCCGGATGATGATGCTAAGTGTATAACAAGATTATTTGGCTCGGCAAAGAAAGATGGAGAGGGCAAGGTTACTCCATCAAGAATTATAGTGTCAGATATGTTTGTAATTAATAGTGAAGATATAAAAAAAAGAGGCGTAGATATACTTACTGAGGTTAAGTTTGAAAACAGTATCAGCAGAGCAACGGCTGTTGCTAATCCAAGACAGATTGAGCGAGCTATAAACGGACTTAAGTTTGGTATGGATATAATATATGAGGTTATGCCTGATAAGGTTGATGAGATTATTGATGATATTAAAGTACTTGCAGACGGAATGAAAATGCTTGAATACGATTATCTCGGTGGAAACGGTTCAAGAGGTTATGGAAAGGTTAAGTTTTCAGATATTAAGGCGGATGTAGTTGTTGGTGAAGTTGATGAGAGCATAATGCAGCAGGTTAATGAATTTCTTGCAGATATCTAATATATCTGATTAAGTAGTAAGCAGCAGAATTGCCCGGAAATGAGGATTAATTATGAAATATAAAGTATTTAGACTGCATTTTCCTGCCGGTGTTCATTTTGGTAAAGGAAGACTTGAGGATACGGCATATACCTTTAAGGCAGATACATTATTTTCAGCATTGTGTATAGAGGCTGTAAAGGATGGTGAAGAGCATCTTTTAAAGCTGGTAGAATATGCAAAACAGGGGAAGCTTATAATATCTGACGGACTTCCATACATAGGTAATGAGTATTATATTCCAAAGCCTGTTTGCAACATTAACATGAAAGAGGTAGAGGAAGCCTCTGATTCATCAGTTAAGAAGCTTTATAAGAAGATAGAATATATTCCGGTTGGATATATTGAAGATTATATGAGTGGAGATTTTCCATCATATATAGCACAGGAATTTGATAACTTTGGTAAGAAGTATGTTAAAGTATCAGCATTTGTCAATGGTGAGGAGGATACAGTGCCTTACAGGGTTGGACAGTATTATTATAATGAGAATAATGGCTTGTATGTTATAGCCGGAGCAGAGGATAAAGATATTCTTGATGAATTTGAAAAGCTCCTGATATCAACAGGATTAAGCGGCATTGGTGGAGAGAGAAGCAGCGGACTTGGGCGTTTTGAAGTAGATAAAGCAAATGAAGCAGATGTATCAGAGCTTATCAGGAGATTAAACAAAGAGTCAGAGGAATATATAACATTATCAGTGAGTCTTCCAAAAGATGATGAGCTTGAAGATGTATTAAAAAATGCGGAATATAGAATTATAAAAAGAAGTGGATTTGTAGCTTCTTATGTTAGTAATAGGAACGATAGGGATACAAGAAAGAGAGATTTATATGTGCTTGAGGCTGGTGCATGGGGACATCAAAGATATGAAGGTGATGTATATGATGTATCAGATCCGGGAAACAGTACACATGCAGTATACAGGTATGCAAAGCCGATGTTTTTATCTGTAAGATAATAACCGGCAGTTGGAAATGGAGGAAAGTATGAATCAACCATTAAAGGAATATCATATGACACTAGAGACAATTGGTCCTGTATATATAGGTAATGGCAGGAAGATTGAAAAAAAGGTTATATATTTACAGATAAAAAACATGTCCGGATTATGGATGTTGAAAAGTTATATATGTATCTTAAGAAAAAAGGTATTGCGGCTGAATATGAGAATTATCTGTTAGGAAATGATAATAATAGGGGAAAAAGACTTGAGGAATGGCTGAAATTAAAAAGAATATCTATAGCAGAGCTATCAGGCTGTACAAAATATTCGATGGAATGTGGAGAAGCAATAGATTATACAAAAAAAGGCGGCGGTAATCAGGTTGCAATATGTGAGCATATAAAGGATGCATATAATATGCCATATATACCAGGGAGTTCTATTAAAGGGATGTTAAGGACAATCCTGTTGGCAGACGATATTATTAAGAATAATAGGGAGTATCAACATATAAAGAATGGTATTGATTATGAGATAGAAAAAGCAGCCAGACAGGGAAAGGTATATAAAAAATCTTTTTTATCAGATCCAATAACAACAGCTGAAACAGATTATTTTAATAAATTAAACAGAAATTCTAAAAAAAAGACAGATGCAGTTAATGATATTATGTCTAAGATAATTGTAAGTGACAGTTCTCCGGTTGATATTAATAATCTTATATTATGTAAAAAACTTGAAGGACATACAAGTGGTAAAGAACATCAGATTAATGTTGTAAGAGAGTGCATAAAGCCTGGAACTAAGATATCATTTACATTGACAATAGTTTCGGATAATTCAGGAAATGATATAACTATTCAGAAAATAATGAGAGCAGTTGAAAGTTTTGCACGCAACTATAATGAGGTGTTTGTAAGCCGGTTTAAGGATGCAGACCTGTTAAATGATGATTATGTATTGCTTGGTGGTGGCAGTGGCTTTGTATCCAAGACTGTGATATATCCGATGTTTGGTCAAATGGAAGGACTGCGTAAGACTAATTTTATATTAAATAATACAACACTTAAAACCAGAGAGAAGAAAGAGCGTGATAGTGAAGCCGGAGCTTCGCCACATATAATTAAATATGCAGGATATAATGGTAAGATATTACAAATGGGATTATGCAGGCTGGTTTGTGAAGATACATATTAATATATCTTTTTGTCTTAAATATTTATTGATACATTTGTATAATTATAGTGTGAAAATAATATGAGTGCTAAAAGTAATAGAAATGCTTTTGGCACTTATGTTAATAACTACTGATTCATTACAGATTAAGCAGATAGTATTTTTTAGTGGTGAGACACAGTCGGCATTGACGCAATCTAAACAAAAATATGCTGATAAATTATCTGAAATATTATGTTCAGAGGGAGAACCGGCGATTGTCTTTAATATATTTGGACAAAATGGTTTTGGTGGTAATTCTCAGGATTATATCATATATATATACAAAAATGGAGAATATATATGTCTTGGTTCATGCAAATCATTGGAAAAGAGTAAATGCCGTGATGATGATGAAAAACAGACGTGTGATATTATTAATGATTGTAAGACATATCTTACACAAGTTGGCAGTGTAGACATGAATAGAATTGAGACAATTGTTAAGAACAGGTCATATAGCACTGTAAAGATAATTAATAATTAAATTTTATTTGAAAAAATGATATTGATGTGATATCATTAACAAGTCAGAGATGAAAAATAAATTTTGCGCCGCACCTTGATTTTACTGGGGTTGCAGGTACTTTGATAATAATATTTACTTTAGTCAGAGTAAAATATATGTCTGCTCCGCAAAGTGGCAAATAAGACCACATGGTTACTGGGCTGGCGGAGGCAGGGTTAGATTTTATTTATCCCCGATAGGGGACGGAAACACTTATTATATCTTGACTTATCATAATCATCTGTTTGTATAGTTAGATTTTATTAATCCCCGATAGGGGACGGAAACTATTGTATTATTTCTTGGACTGTTACAGTTCGGGCTAAGAGTTAGATTTTATTAATCCCCGATAGGGGACGGAAACGAAGCACCTCTGACGTTACCCAGTCAGTAAATCTCTGTTAGATTTTATTAATCCCCGATAGGGGACGGAAACTATTCTTAGCCATTCTTAATAATTCTCTTGATGGGTTAGATTTTATTAATCCCCGATAGGGGACGGAAACAATCCGTGTAATTTCGTTTTCGGATTTTGCATTTGGTTAGATTTTATTAATCCCCGATAGGGGACGGAAACTTGAATAAGTTTTGTAATTTTGAATTTTTTATCATTTGTTAGATTTTATTAATCCCCGATAGGGGACGGAAACAACTTTTCAGACAATTTCTGATAGATTGAAATACGTTAGATTTTATTAATCCCCGATAGGGGACGAAACTCTGAGATAATGTTTTATGAATTGTCCAAATTACCTGGATTTCAATAATAACTAGCAGAGTATAAACATATTGACGCATATAAAATGGTTAATATATAATATTTTAAAAGAATTAAGACCTCGTAAGGGGAGAAGACAATATAAGGATAAAAGAACTATTAAGCAAATCTTCAACTGGGGATAAAGACAAGGAAACGATGAGGGAAAATATTATGGAGAAGAATATTATCATATTAGGTATGAGTACATTACCAAGGAGTGACAAAGAATTAAGACCAAGCTCATGCTGTTGGGGTGAATGTAATGAAGCGAAAACTATAGAATATTACAGCCAGCTAGAGCCAATAAGCAGGATGATTGAAATAGAACATAAGAGCCTTGATAAGATTGTTATACTTGCAACGCCGGAAACAAGGAAAGAAGTTAAGATAATATACCATGGTGAAGAAATATATATAAGTGCTGTGGATTTTTATTTATTAAGAATGAATATTACAGATAGTGATAAGGTTAGAATTATAGATGTGAATATTGATGAACCGGCAAAGGCAATCAATGAGTCTATAACTGTAATAAGAAGATTCTGGAGTGATAATATTAATGATAATCCTAAGCTGTGGATAGATACACAGGGAGGATTTCGTAATATGAACCTGATTGTCAATGCAATTATATCTCTCTTAAAGGGCGAATATAAGAGTTATTCAGACAATAGTATTACTCCATCTGGAATATATTATATTAAGTTTGACAGGGATAGTGAAGCTCCATATCCGATACAGAATCAGACTGACACATATAAGATATTTGATTTTGTTTCAGGAATTAATGAATTGTTAAGATATGGCCGAGCAGAGCAACTGGATGATTATTATAAGAATATGGAAGGTGGCAGTGAGCCGGAAGTTATAAAGATAATGAAAGCTGTTGCAGAGAGCATACAGATGTGTGATGTAAATGGATTCGACAAGAACCTTGCAAAGCTTAGAGAAAAGATTAAAGATATAGATGCCAATCCGGCAGGTAATGACGAATTACTTTCTATATTCTGGAATACAATTAAAGAGGATTATGGTCCGGTACTTAATAAGAATTGTACGGGGATAGATATAGTTGACTGGTTGTATAGGAAGAAGTTCTACCAGCAGGCAATAACGTATATAGAATCAAAAATGCCAAAGGAATGGGTAGATAAGGGGATAATAACATATAAGATTGATCCGGATGTGCTTTTTAAATTAAAAGACGGGCTGCGTAAAGGATATGAACAGGATGTTAATATTGTTATTGGACAGATTGCAATAGAATGTTTTGAATGGAATTCAATTGCTTATAATGATAAAAAGAAGCATTGCATACAGACTAGAAATATGAATAATCTTAATGGAGCATTAAAAAATAAATATATTAGTAAAGCTGATAAAATAAATGTTGATGTTAAAATTATAAAAAGGTTTAAGAAAGAAGAGATGTTTGGTTCAATGACAGTTTATATTCAGAATAAAAATAAATATTATGATACTATGAATATGCTTTTATTGTACAAGCTGTTAAAGAATGAAAGAAATAATTTTAATCATATGGCAGAAAAATCACCAAGGGCAAATCAGGAAACTTTGGGAAAAGTAATTGGTAAGTTTATAGAATATGGAAATAAGGTATATGGAAGAAATGCAGGCAGATAATAATATATTTATTAATCTTACGAACCATCCATCAAACGAATGGAGTAGTGAACAATTATTAGCGGCAGAGAAGTATGGAAAAGTAATAGATATTCCATTTCCTAATGTTCCTGCTGATGCAGGCACAGATGACATTAGGGAATTGTGTGATATAATGGTTGATAAAGTTATGTCTTATCATCCTGTTATAGTATTATGTCAGGGAGAATTTACACTTGCATTTAAGATTATTAATAGGTTAATGGATAATAATGTTATGGTTGTGGCTGCATGTAGTGAAAGAATAGCAGTTGTAAATGGAAATAAAAAAGAATCTTATTTTAACTTTACACAGTTTAGAGCTTATGACAGATAGTATCTGATAAGTCAAAGGGGGTATACCATGAGTTATCTGTATGTTAATGAGAATGGTGTAACAATAGGAATTGAAGCAAAAAAGGGTGAAATTTGCAAAACTATTGTTAGGATATGGCTTTAGAATACAAAAATCAGCTTTTGAGGCGGTTATAACAAGGCAGAAGCTTGAAAAATTAAAATCAGAGATTCCTCACTATATTGATAAAGTTGAGGATAGCGTAAGACTGTACCAGATAAGGGGCAAAGGACAGGTAATATCGTGGGGCAAGGAAGAAGAATATAGCACAGATGATATTATACTTATATAATTGTGTCAGTGGATTATATAAATGTAAAGTAAGCTGTATACAATATACCGGGAGAGCATAATTTTAGGCTGCGGTTAGTTTCACAGATATTCATATTAGCATCTATGCATAGGCATAATATCTTATCTCTGCCGGGAATGGGATGTTTTGTTTCGTTAAGAATTTTATAAGCATATTTATCAAGACGGCTTGATTACATAAAAATAATTGGCATAAAAATGAGGTTTAAAATGGATAATAAAGAATTTTACATAGAACCAATACCTGATGATATTTTTGAAAAAATGCAGGGAAAGTCTTATAAGGAGAATTGCACTGTGCCGAGGGAAGAATTAAGATATCTACATATATTACACGTTGGTTTTGACAATAATACGCATGAAGGTGAACTTATTGTAAATAAACGGATAGCAGAAGATGTTCTTGATATATTTAAGGAATTATACAAGGCAGGGTATCAGATAGAAAAGGTGAGGCTTATAGATGAATATAATGCGCAGGACGAGCTGTCGATGCGTGATAATAATTCATCGGCATTTAATTTCAGATATATTTCATATTCAACTACATTGTCTAAGCATGCCATGGGACTGGCTGTAGATATTAATACATTATACAATCCGTATATTAAACAGGTGGATGGAAGATTAAACATTGAGCCGGCAAATGCAGTAAAGTACGTTGACAGAAACAGACAATTTCCACACAAGATAGACCACCAAGACCTGTGTTATAAGCTGTTTACAAAGTATGGCTTTGAATGGGGCGGTGACTGGGAAGATTCAAAAGATTACCAGCACTTTGAAATAAAGCTAGAGTGATCCCACTGGCAGTAGACAATGGGAAGTTCACATAAATTTGGAATAAAAATCCAGATGATTACCTGACTGGCTGCTCATACAGGAATGCATTTGCAAGTAGTCGGTAATATAAATTAATAAAAAGTTATGAAATATAAAATGTTAATAAAATATAATGTAATAATCTGATGAAAAATTGACATCTAAGTAAAATAGTGGTATATTATTAAACCCTGTCATATATGTAAATGTAATTACATATATTTTATTGAAATGTATGTGGCAGTGGGCAGCCTGTATTGTGAATTTTGAAATATATGATGAGAACTTATTATCATCATTGTTTCAAAGTTGATAATACAAGCTGCCCGTTGTATTTAAACTTTTAATAAAATGGATGAAATCTATAGGGGCTGAAAGGATATAGAATTAATGACATTTTATCAGGAATTACAATTAAGCTCAGCTGGCTCCAAACAGCTTATCAAAAACACGAAAGATAAAGATGAGAAAAGAAGACATATCTTAATATACAATCTAAAAGTATATATTGTTATGATATTCTGTGTAGCTGTTGTTACTATATTCAGTAAACTTACAGGTAATAATAACAGTGTTGTAGGTGTTACGGTTCTTCTTGCTGTACTTGTATTAAGACAGGCTGATTTTGGTATTAAGACTTCACATGGACTGCTTTCGATTATGGGAATATTTATGATACTTATTGCAGGACCAAGGCTTTCTAATATGGTGCCGGCGGTGGCAGCATTTTTAATAAATATCGTATGCATAATGCTGCTTATGATAATGAGTTGTCATAATGTCATAATGTATAATCATTCGACATTTGTTTTAGGATACCTTTTATTGCAGGGTTACGATGTTACAGGAGACGAATATCTGTTAAGAGTGGCAGGTCTTGTGGCAGGAATGGTTATATGTATGGCTATATTTTATAAGAATCAGAAGAACAGACCGTATAGAAGAACATTTAAAGATTTATTTCTTGAATTTAATATTCATTCGGCAAGAAACAGATGGTATATTAAACTGACACTTATTGTATCAAGTGCAATGCTTATTACATCGCTTGCGGGATTTCCAAGAAGCATGTGGATTGGAATAGCATGTATGTCAGTATGTCTTCCATTTTCTAAGGATATAGAGAATAGAATGGGGAAGAGAGCTGTATTTAATGTGGTTGGATGTGTTATATTTATGGTATTATATCTTGTACTGCCTGAATCAATGTATCCGTATATTGGAATGATTGGCGGTATCGGAGTAGGTTATTCGGCCGGATATGCATGGCAGACAGCTTTTAATACATTTGGAGCATTATCAATTGCAGCAGGACTTTTTGGCATGCCTTATGCGGTTATGCTTCGTATAGGAATGAATGTTGCAGGAGCATTTTATACATGGGTATGTGATAAGATATTAGACAGGGTAATTGACAGGATTGAAAAAATCGGACATGAGGATAATGCAGCTTATAATTCTTAGTCTGTATTTAACATATAAGCTGTTGTTAAGATGTATATTTTATAAATACCAGCATACAATATACTAATTATATGAGTATGGTGGCTGACGTGAAATTAACAGGTGATAATACATATAGTAAGAATAGTGTGAATAATATAATATGCAAAAGAAGAAAGCACGCAACCCGGGTGGTATGCGTGCTTTTTAGCTGTCTTTTGGTGCTGACAGAGATGGTAATTTTAAATATAACCAAAACATTTGCACAGGAAACAGATACTTCGGGGCTGGATATACAGTCACCTTCGGCGATACTTATGGAGGCATCAACAGGACAGGTGATATATGAAAAAAATTCCGGCGAGCAGGTACATCCTGCCAGTATAACTAAGATAATGACATTACTTCTTATATTTGACGCATTAGACAGTGGAAAGATTAACCTTGAAGAAGAGGTAACGGTGTCAGAACATGCGGCATCTATGGGAGGCAGTCAGGTGTTCTTAGAACCGGGAGAAGTGCAGACAGTCAATACCATGATAAAGTGTATAAGCATGGCAAGCGCAAATGATGCATGTGTAAGCATGGCAGAGCATATTGACGGAACAGAAGAAGCATTTGTTGCGCATATGAATGAAAGGGCAGAAGGACTTGGGATGGCAGATACACATTTTGTCAATTGCTGTGGACTTGATGTTGAAGGTCATATGTCATCAGCAAGAGATGTTGCAATTATGAGCCGTGAACTTATTACTAAATATCCTAAGATACATGATTATTCAACTGTATGGATGGATACTATAACACATAGTACAAAGCGTGGTGAGTCAGAGTTTGGCTTAACTAACACAAATAAGCTGATTAAGCAGTATGAGTGGGCAACAGGCTTAAAGACCGGTTCGACAGGTCTTGCAAAATGCTGTCTGTCAGCTACGGCTAATAAAAATGGAATAGACCTGATATCCGTTATAATGGGAGCACCTGACAGTAAGACACGTTTTGCAGAGGCAGTTAATCTTCTGAATTATGGTTTTAGCAGGTGTGATATTTATCACGATGAGGAAATGCCACAGTTAGAACCGGTGAAAGTAAATAATGCAAAGCAGGATGTGTTAAGCCTTGAATATGCAGATGATTTTTCCTACATGTCTATGGATAAGATTAATCAGGAGGAGATAATAAAGGATATCAAACTGAATGAAAATATAGAAGCACCGGTAACAAAGGGGGATGTGATAGGAACACTCGAATACAATTACAAGGGAAATGTGATTGGTACTGTGGATATAATAGCGGCTGATAATATAGAAAAAGCAGGGTATGCTGATATGTTACGGAGAGTGGTGCGCAGGTTGTGCTGTATATATGGAACACAAATGTAATAATATATAATTAAATATAAGCGCATTACTGGCATTTATGGTGGTCGATAATAATCGACCACCATTTTATTAGGACTGTCTTTTTGAGACGTTTCTCTTTTTAAAAGGCTACATCATATAATTTAGGGATAAATTTCAGAAAAATAAACACATGATTTTAAAATTTATACCCCATCTTCAATAAAGTCCTTGATAGCCTCAATGCCACTAATATTAGCCAAAGCCCACATAAGTTTCATGGTAAGAGCTTCAATGCACATATCTGAACCGGATATAATATTCTCCTTTGCGAGCGCCTGACCAACTGCGTAGATGGATAAATCAATTCTTTCGTAGAGGCACTGTGTTGTAACTACAACACATATTCCGGCATTTACAAGTTCTCCAAGCTTAGCCGTTATATTGTGATATTCATTTGGTATACCGCCGATTCCAAAGCTTTCTATTATAACACCTTTGTAATTATCTTTTATAAAGTCAAATATTTCAGGACGTATTCCCGGAAACAGTTTTAGTACCAGAATATTGTCACACATATTGTCAGCAAGCGTTATATTATTAATATCAGAGGCTGGAATAAGCTGATTTTTAATATCGTTTGAAAGTTTACTATTATATGTCACAACATTGTCTTTTACTGTAGCTATAACAGGGTAGTTAATGCTTTTAAAAGCATCAAAGCTTAAAGTTTTCATTTTCATGGCATGTGTACCACTTATAATTATATTATCAAATGCTATATAAACTCCACGTATATCTTCACATGCAAATCTGATTGCAGAAGAGAGGTTATTAACAGCATCGCTGCCATTTTCTTCAAGAGCAATCTGTGAGCCTGTAAGAATGACAGGTTTATTAAGACCTGAAATCATATATGTCAATGCGGCACTGCTATATGCCATTGTATCTGTTCCATGTGTTATGACAAAGCCATCATAATCATTATAGTTATCATAAATAGTCCTTGCAATAACAGCAATTCTTTCAGGATTCATATTAGTACTGTCAATGCTCATAACAGATATGCCATCAAGACGGCAAAGCTTCTCATTATCAGGAATATAAGACATAATCCTGTCAGCATCAATAGAAGGCGCAAGACCCTCACAGGTTTCCTCAGAAGCAATCGTTCCTCCTGTGGCTATCAATAATATTTTTTTCATAATAATCCTCATTTCTGAGCAGTTTTGTTGTAAAAAGGCGAAGAAAATTTCGCACAGGTGATTTTTTTCTGCCATCAGGGTTATTTGTTCTGCTCAGAAACAAATAGCCGGCTCGTTTATGAATCTGTGATAATATAAGCTATATGGCTTATTTTTACAATATCCTCAAATCCTAAAAAATCGGGTGGTGTCATATTCTGATAGTAATACGACGGCAAGATTATAAGTTTAATATATATAAATGTCAATAAAAAATAATGAGAGATTGAAAATAAAAATAATAGATTGTATATTTAAAACGGTGGGTGCTATAATAAATTGAGATTTGTTGAAACAAGGGTGTAGAGACGGGCAGGCTGTGGCTGATATGTAAGATTTGTACGCTGATGGGA